>CAYTDR010000204.1:0-10225 GCA_964436185.1 uncultured Candidatus Obscuribacterales bacterium
TGTCAGCGAACCAGAAGGCTGTTCTGGTTCGTTTACGTTCTAGTTGCGACGTATCGCGGCCTGCCATCGAGTGTGATGATGAACCGGCATCTCTTGGCTACACGAATTCGAGCCAGGTCTGCTTCCCAAGCGCTCAAATCTCAGGACTGTGCGTCCGTGATAGTAGTTTCTGTGGGAGTGACCAACACGTTAGGTATCATCTCGATTGATACCAATCCCAGTGCCGCCAATCGGTGCATCTCGTCACTTACTGAATCGGCCTCGATGCCGTTGCTATGAAGTATCTCAAGGTATGTTTTCAGCACCACCGAACTGCCTAGAAGTTGAGTCAACCGTCTCAGGGTCTCGACATCGCTTTTCGGGTTGGAGGGATTCTCGACTCCCATCGCCCTGGAAATTCTTCGCAGCGCTTCATTGATCAACTCACTTCGCACAGTCTCATTCAGCGGAGAGACCCTGTCCGTTGGCAACTGCTGTTTCTGGTGTTCATCCTGCGGTCGCGCCTCGTTATCCGGATACTCTGTCTCGTCCTGTAAGCGAAGTCTTCGTGCCTTCAGCCGTGATTCGGCAGCCGCCCTTCGCTGGCGCTCCTCTTCCAACATGGCGGCAGTTTGCTGGTAGCGATTCACCTCTTCTTGTAGTCTGCCTTCGGCAAACTTCTGCCCTCTGCGTGCCTCGGCGGCTTCGAGCTGAGCACGCTGCCGGTGCCTGCGTTCGCGTTCAAGCTTGGACTCGACACGCTCTCTTTGCTCGTGCTCCTCTTTTGCTGTTTTCTCCGCCTGCAATCTTTTCGTTTCAGCATCAAGCGCTTTATATTCTGCTTGCTGCTTCCGTGCCTCTGCGTCCTTGTCACCGCCTGACTGCTTGGCAAAATTCATCAAGTCCTTAGTGAATTGTTGCCATGGAGATTTCTTTTTATTGGATCGATCGCTCTCGCGTCTTGGTTCATACGGAAGGAGGTCTCCTCCCTGCGCACCTGATGATTTCGTCGAAGATGGGGTAGCTGCGAAATCTCCACGTTGGGTGGCATTCGCTTTCGTATGACTCGGGCGCCGATCACTTCCACCACCACTCAATTTCGAAATATTCCATGCGCCCCCGGCTGCCTTTACCTCGGCTCGCTGTACTAAATCCGGCGGCGAAGCGGGTGGTCTTGCATTGCCTGTCAAAACGGAGAGAATAGGACCATCTGCAGTGGCAGAGCCATCGAGCGGTATGACGCACATTCCTTCTCTCGATGGTACTATGGCCAGTGCAAAGAGGTGCAGAGGAATACTGACTACACCTTTATCTAAAACCCATCCGACAGCAACGCACGATGGTACCTTCAAATGACGAAGCAACTCGACGACCATGACATTGAGCTCATAGCAAATCCCGTGACCGAGAACTTTGTCATTGGCCGAAGCATGCAAAATCTCCAAGTGATGGTTGCCACGGAATAACTTCAATTTCGCTCGACGCGCTTTGACTTCCGGCATCTCCATAAAAGTGTCGAGGTACTGATAGTGCCCCCTGACGAAATCCTGCGCAGCCAGCGCCAGTTTCCATGGAGATAAGCCCGATTTATTCTGCACCTCCAGCCACTCGCGAACTTTGGGAGGTAGATTCTCTATCGACATAGTGGGTTTAAGGAAGGACTTGTCGGGCAAAAGAACAGGAACTTCTTGGTCGGCTAGGTCGGGAACCTTGAGAATCTCTACATCGTAATTGACGAATATGAACTCGTTCGTTCCGCCAACAATATTGACGGTGATACCAAACACATCCTCAGATATCGAGCATCGAGCACCATCTGAGACTCTCACAGCACCCTTCAATCTGCTGTACATAGGTATTGGCAGCCGACTCTCACCAGCAAGAAGCTGTCCGGAAAAGGAAACGATTTGACCTGTCGAAGTACCAGGAGTGTGAAACATCTTTTGAGAGTCAGATGTAAAACGCCAGCATTGGGTGATCGAATCGAAATTGGACCCAATCTTTTGAATGGCATATTGATGTGGTGGAGGTAGCGTCTGAGGAGACATACAAAGCCAGATTGGTTTCGTTGAGCTCTCCAACTGAGCAAGATTCTCGGAAGTGCACCACAACTGCTGAGCGATATTCTTATCCGGCTGGAAATAGTTACCATACAGCCAGGCAGGCAATGGCGGTTTCTCATTGCTTGGATCGTATTCCGGTTCACTGACAGTGGTTTTCTGTCTTTCGGACGCCTCCGATTCGGCATGGTCGGTGTCACTGCTTTTGGTACCGAGTAGCTTGTTCCAGAATCCCTCTTTATCTTTCTCATCGGTCAACGATGATTGTTTCTGCTTCGTACCAGGATGCAATGCCCAGGCTACCAACCCGCCCAGAAGCGGAACATTCTCGAGTCCGAGACGGGGAGGGACAGAATCGATGGTCTGAGCCGGTTTTTTCTCATCAGATTTGGCAACTTCAGTAGGCGCGATCTCGTCTTTGCTGAGCAGCTGCCGATTATCACGCACCGTCTCTGGTGCGCCATTATCCGAGGCTTTGTCTGGCACGAGGCAATTAAATGCTTCATTGATTGAGGAGGCCATCAGGACTTTCTTTAGCAGCCCATCGAGTCCAGGAGTCTCTTTGACCTGCAGAATGTCAATCAGGATGCCAGCGGTCAGTTCGGCAAGTTCGTCGGGATCAGTCTTTTGCGAAGTTCGCAAACGTACGAGCAACTCAGGATCTCGCCAACGCTCAAAGTTAACTCCCCTCAGTTGAGGGAACGCTACGCTCAGCTTATCGACCAGTCTGTAGTCGAGAATGTCTCCTATTCGCGAGGCAATCACATCGACGGTGTCAAGGAGAATCGGACCAGCTCCAGCAAAGTGTCGCTGATTGAGATAGGCTTCCATGCGCAATCGCTCTCGCCGCGCAATGAGAATTTCGAATAGATCCACGAACAACTCAGCTTGCGGGCCATTCAGGATCGCGGGCAATAAACCCTCGGCCAATCCTGTAAGTTCCGGATAGTTCAGCACCTGCGAGTCGACGAGCAGTTCGCCTAATGCAGAGTCATACGCCGACGGGCGCGCTGCCGAAATCGATCCCACGCCCGCAAGTTCGAAACGAACGTTCAATTTATCCACTATTCTGATAGATCCGGACGCCGCAAGGGCAGTCAGTCTCGTTGTGTAAACCCAAGAGTTTCCAGGGTCCAACGGTCGTTCAATCTCGATGCGAGGAAGAACAGCAAGAAGAGCCTTAACAGTTGAGCGCAGGGACTGAATTGCTTGTACGCGCTCACCGGAGCGATCGGCTCCAGGAGCAGATTCAGGAATCACCTTGAAAGAATCGCGCAAACGCCTGATGCCTATTGAACGATGAAAACGCTCGACATCAGCCTGAATCTCCGTCGGTCCCCGCTTCGCAAGATAGAGAGCGCCGGTCTTGGCAAACAGCGTATCGAGGCTGGGAGTATCACTCCAAAAGAGGTTCGGTGCCGAAGCGGTCAAAAGGTCGAGCTTTCCGTCCTTCTCACATGGTATCACCGGCAGATCAAGGTCTATACGTTCGTCCGCTTGGCTGAGAACGGCAAAACAGTTCAATAGCATAAGAGGCAACGCAGGCTCGCTCTTGAACAAGTTACCAGTGCCGGAGCGCGCCTCCTCCCCAATCTCCCTGACAAAAGCCAGCACCGAATCCGGTGAGGCCGTGCTCGAAATTCCCAGCTCCGCGCAAAGTCTTGGACACTCTCGCCACCCCGCCGTCCAGTAGCCACGACGACTACCGAACAAATGTGCAGCTCGAGTTCCCATGACCTTCTTGTGAGAAACATAGTCACCGTCATCGGTGAGAATCCATGGCTGATCCTGAAACTGGGCAACAATTTCCAGTTCACCAATCTCTCCATCAATGACAGCCTTTTCAATCTTTCGGTAGGCGCTAAATGAGATGGACTCGCCAGTGGTGCCTCGCATGATAAGGTGATCGGCAATCTCGGAGAAAGTAATATCTCCTTCCTCTCGAAGACCGAGCCGACGAGACAATGAAGGGTCGAGCAAGTCTCCCAATTGTTTGTCCAGAAACTTTTGTGGAAAGGGACCGACCAGCGCTGCTATCTCGTCTCTATTCGGCAGTAGTTCGAATGGTGCCTTTAGGTTGCCTAAACCATCGAATAACCAGGCGGAATTTCTCAACTGTGGAATCGCGTCGAATATCTCGTCACCATGCGATTTGCGAAGATAACCAACCAGACCCGACATAGCCAGACTCTCTCTTCTCGACTTGACGGCAGAGAGTTTGATGGCAACCTCTCGATATGTGGGTTCGTTTCTAACACCAAGCATCGCTAGAAAAGCTTTGGAAGACACATCGTAACGTGTCGATGGATAGCGGATTTCTTCGCCCCATATGCCTGCAACGTACTCGCGAATTTCGGGAATGGGCTGCATCAGCTCCGATGGGTCAACAAAATTTCCTTGCGAATCCTCAATCATTATGGAGGGAAGAAGTCTGCGAACATCCTTGTCTGATTTGTCTCGTAGCCGCAGAGCCAGCCAATCGAGCAGGCGAGAAGCTCTCTCTCGATCACTGGCAGCGACGGCGTCATCGTAAGCCTTCCTCACGTGGGTTCCGATCAGCTCTTCAGCCTTTGGAGAGCCAATGTCCAGGTGTTTTGCCAGTACACGGAGAAGGGGCTTCGGTATTTCTTCGCCGGCAGTCCAATCGATTCCCAGTTCAGGAATGTCGCCTTCCACCATCAGATCGGTGGCTTTTACCAGCGTCCCTCGAGACGTTACAAAAGCCTTGATTGTGGACAGCTCCGAGCGAGCTTCCTTATCATAAAATACCTCCGACTCGTGTCGTAAGAGCCAGTTGTAGAATTGTAGGCGCCGACTCGGGTTGAGGTCGGTGCCTACAGCTGAGATAACTGCGCGCACCGGTAAAGGCTTCAAAGAGGATCCGGTATCGGATGCGGTGAGCTGCGTCCAGAATCTCGCGACCTGTGCCGTTAAGGTTCGTTCCTTTTCGTTGTACGTACCCAGCCCCAATAGTTTCGCCAGTCCGTCGTGCAAAATCGAGGAGCGAACTGAAAGTCCGTTCAACAACTCTATGGTGTCGCTGCTGGCGAAGAAGGATACATCAAAGGTAAGATTTCCCGCGGCGTCAACATAGGGAATGCGACATTCTGACCTTCCGGCGACTGTACTGTGGAGGCGCGCTATCGACTCCACGCTCCCAAGAAATTTGGGCTGTTCCTTCAGCGACTGTCCGAGCTTGGCGAATTTCGCAATCAGCTTAGACAAGAATCGCTCAGGAGGAATCGGTACCATATAAGGTGCCAGCATTTGCAGCCGTTTGAACGTATCCGGCGGCACGCAAAAACTCTCCAACTCCTTGTATTCAGGTGTACCCGGATGAAACAGGTCAGTCAGGTTACCACCCAGGACTTCACTAGCGGACCGGCTTTGCTTGTCTACCGTGGACCATATCTTGAGACTATTAAGAATAGGGTTGGCGTTACCGCTGGAGGCGGTAGGATAGACTCGAGCCAATTCACCGCGTCGTTCTACCAACAGCTGTTGGATTTCAATCAGGAGATTGCCTGAATCTATGGGCTTCGACTGTACCTGCTCAACTACCGTCTTCAGTCCCGCTCGAATGACGCCGGCGCTTCTCAAGAGCGAATCCGCGAGAGACTCTACTGACGGTGCCAACAGCCTGACTTCCAATTGACTTAAAACAGATCGATAAGCTGGGGTCTCGCAAGGAAAAACAAATTGCATCTCCCTCAATTCTCGAGCGTTAAGTCCCTCATCGGGGAGGCTGCCGGCATCGCCCCTGGTATCCAAATAGATAGGCAACCTGGTGAATCGACGAATGAGTGGAAGCGGTATCTTGTGAAGGTTTTGGACCAGATATCGAATCACGAGTTCTCTGTCGACTTGAGACAGAAATGTAATTGGTGGTTCAGCGGAGGGTCTGTCGTCAGACGGTCTCCTTTTCCACCCGGTCTCGAGATCGGTAGCCAGGGAGTTCAGGTCCACCGATTTGACCGCAATGCGCGCGGCATTTACCACCAACAAACTAGCGCCTGCATCGATAAACAGTCGAGCTTCTGAGTCTCCATATATTTTGCGCAACTGCGCGGAATGAGCCAGACTGAGCTCGCTCAAAGGAAGTATACGCCCGCGGTCCGAGAGGAACAGACCACGTTCCTTCAGTGTGGCGGCACAATCCGGAGTAAGCCGACTTTTGTTGTCCAATATGTAGCGAAGAGCGGACTCGATGAACTGCGGCTGAGCCTCAATCGCGAGTGGTGCTGCTGCATCAGGACAGAGCCCTTCGACGACCGCCTTGACGTCAATCTCCGCAATTCCCATCGATCTAACATGGTTCCGTTCCGCGACTTGCCATGACAGGAACGGTGCTGCCGGAAACAGCGTACAAATTCTGTCATCGCGAGCTATGAAGACTCTCTTCTCTCCTTCGAGAGGCCAAAGTTCTCCATTCTGATCGGGCCAAATTGTCAGCTTTGCTAGCCGAGAGCGTTCCACGTCCGGAATCTCAGCATTGTAAGTATGCAATAGAAAATGAAGATCCTCTATCTTGGACGAGTTCAGCGAAAAAAGCGCGCGTTCTAAATCCGAGACAAGCATGGATAGCGAGAGGCAGGGTATGTTCAGACGTCTGAGAAACTTGTCCTGGCAGCACGGTGGCACCATCTCATGAACAATAGGCCGAACGTTTTCATAGAATTTTTCGAGAGAGCGACTGCGAGGATCGGCTTCAGCCAGCACCACACCTCTATCGTCATCACCATCTCTTGCAACTGGCCAATACTTCCCGTCGACGGACCGGAAGATGGGCAGCCGGCTCGCTCGTTTCGACAGCTCCCAGTCGGCGGCTGCCAGTAACGAAAGCACCAGCTCCAGTCTGTCCGCACCCGGAAAGATATCGTCGCCAAACGATTCAACCGGCAAAGGCAAGTTTGCCAGATTTTTCTCCAGGTCGTCAACAAGGTCCGCGGCACCTAGAGATTTGATGCTGAGTTTATTCAAGAACGCTGCAGTCCGGGCACTGTCTCCGGTATCGAGACTGGCTTCAACAAAGTGTCGAGAGCTGCCATAGATCTCTCTAATTGCTGCCGAACCTCGCATCACATCGCCCGCTCGACACAGTTGTCCGTCGGTATCAATCACTATCGGTAGTTGGCGCAGCCTGAGCATCCACTCACCGGCATTGCCAGCGGTGCGATCGAGCCGTTCGCTCTCTTCCAGCAAGAGATCATACAGAATGCTCAATCGCTCCGAATCAAAGAGGAAAGGTAGTTGCTTTCGTTGCTCCTCGTCCGTTAACGAACGCAAGCGTTCTTCAAGGAAGTCGAGCAATTGTCTAGTTTCGAAAGAGCGCCCGCCGAGCTCGAGAACTAGCGCCCTTGCTCTATCGTTAGACTCGGGAGCGAGAAACGAATAAGGACCCAAAGAAGAGTCCGGGCCGAACAGCCTCAGTATCGCTCGCGGTGCCACCAGGATCTCTCTGGCTGCTCGCAAATTTCCATCAAACGTCGGAACGAACTTTATAGCAGACAATCGTTCCGGCAAATCGGAAACAATTTGAGAGTAGGGCTTTTGAGGGAGTTCCTGACCTAACGGCAGAACATCAATAAATCCGTGCGCCGCTTCAGAGTTGCCACCATCTGCGATTCGTTGAGCCAAACTTGCCAGCTGTAGAGGCACCTTAGCAAGAATCCATCGGTTCCATTGCGAGTCTGGAGCTATCCGCTCGCGATCGACAGGCACATCGAAGTGTCCCTGAATGAAGAAGCGGAGACCGGGCTGCTCTCTTGTCGGCAAGTAACTGTAAACCTTGGCTGCCGAGTTCGGCAATGGGACAGGTGTATCGCCGTTAGTGCGAACCCCGATAATTACTCGTGTGCTGTCCGGGCGGCCGATCTCCCGGACCTGATCTCCATACAAGAATTCGTCGTCCTGGATCAGATACGAATGAACAGCCTCGCTCGGTTCAGTCTTGATCGAGGCACCGCCGGCAGTTACATATTCAATCAAGGCGTGTTTCTGCGGACCACCGGCAGTCTCTGTCAGTTCGAACTCAATATTGTCAATATTACGCAGGGTGAGCAAGACGCAGCTATCGAGGTCTACAGCTCGTTTATAAAGAGCTTGAGGCGAGCGATCCGGATCGAGATCAGGACGCAATGGCAGTACGAGGGCGGTTCCACTAGCGGGAATATCTGCCGGCCGGCGGCCTAGGTGTTTTGGAATGGATACATCTGCTATTTCGAATTGAAAAACCTCAGAGTAAATTCTCGGTCGATCCGTAATCTCATAGACAGACTTAAAACCAACACCGAAAAAACCGATCTGCTGTTTTCGTTTCGTCGTCTGCCCAATCGATGTAATCCCGACCAGATCCCTAACATCGAAAGGCAATCCGTCATGCCAAATAATAAGTTTGTCTTTGTCGAACCTCACCCGCCAAGTCTTAGCACCGGTGTCTTCGGCGTTCTGCAAAAGCTCGATAAGAAAGTGTCCCGGATCGGTGTAGACTCTGCGTGCCAAAAGATCTTCAGCGTTTGTTTGGGACACGGCTTTAGGAGCGGATTCGAGAACCGCAATTGCCTCCTCCGCCAAACGCATCCGTAACGCGGCGAACTCATTCAATGTGGTGGCGTCGGAGATGGACTGTTCCAAGACCATCATGTCGGTAGCGGGCACTTGTGCTAAGCGACTCAACTCGATCTCGTCTATTGAGCCTCGATTGATCGACTCGCCAATTTGCTTCACCAGCTCACTGATGTAACCCTGCCGTTGATTGTGGAAGTTCTGCTGAAGGACTCGATCGATCAAACACATGGCAGAGAGGCCGCTCAGCGGCATTCTCTTTAGCGTCTCTATCAATAGACTCGACAGACTGATGGTGTCACTTTCAGACAAGGGCGGTCGAATCAAGGATTTGAGAATTTTATGGACTGTAGTCTCGGGCTGATTCGTCAAGAACTCAGCGAACCACTCACGGTGCGTAAGCTCCTCAAACCATCGGTACTCGAAAAGCCGTCTCGTCAACCAGGACAGCGGCGCCGGATCGCGCAAAGGTGCACACAAAGCGATAAGTGATAAGGGTGACTCTGATTTCAACCCCGCCTCGAGGTACTCCAACTGCTGCTCAAGCGGCAGTGAATCAAACTCTTGGGACTCGCTTATACTGTTCGGCACCGTTGGACGTTGCTCGTTATTCGTTGCTCGGTTACTGGACTCTGGATGTTGTGAAAAGTCATGTTCCCATTTTCATCAGTACTGGGGGAAATAGACCCAATTGCATCGAATTACTTAAGTGTTCTGCAATTCCCCACCTGCAACCAAAATTCGGCAATCGTCACTTATTATCCGAAGGTGAAGCTTCAGGTTTGTTTCCTGATGGCGGAGGCGGTGCGGTCTCTTCGATGGCTTCCGGAACACTAGACTGCGTCGGGTCTGAGAGTTGTGGAGTCACACCTTCCGGGAGGTCGGACGACGTCGGATCTGAGAGCTGCGGAGTCTCACCTTCCGGCAGGTCGGTCGACGTCGGGTCGGCGAGCTGTGGAGTTACGCCTTCCGGGAGGTCGGACGACGTCGGGTCGGCGAGCTGAGGAGTTACGCCTTCAGGAAGGTCGGACGACGTCGGGTCGGCGAGCTGCGGAGTTACGCCTTCCGGGAGCGTGGACGACGCCGGGTCCGGAAGTTGTGGAGTTACGCCTTCCGGGAGGCCGGTTGTCGTAGGGTCAGGGGCCTCTGACTCGACTACTACCGGTGGAGCGGCTGGTGTCTCGGCAGCAACGCTGCTGTTGAAGCCGATGAGTAGCAAGAGAAAAAGGATTGAGATTTGGGTGCGCATAAACAGTTAGCTCTCTCGTTGAGTCTTCCCAATCTTCAATGGTAACCCGCAAAGCGTTAACCGGCATCCATAGAAGGTTAGATTTTGGTTCTGAGACTCAGAATTTATACCGCTTCAGGTCAAACGAAGTGCTACTACGTATTTACTGAGGTTTTCGGGCTTTTTGTCAAGTTGCTGATTTCCTCCCTTCCATTCCTTGAAAAGGCGATATAATAAGGGTTGCGAGCTTTTCTATTGGTCCTTAATTTGCAACTATCGATTCTTTTGCTGAATAGAAAATGGCTGTTTTCGGGGTTTTTCGCGATTCGATCAGGGTGTCTCTTGTGACCCCTTCGTCCCTGCAAAAAGGGGTCGGAAAATCGAATAGAAGCAA
>CAYTDR010000205.1:0-5188 GCA_964436185.1 uncultured Candidatus Obscuribacterales bacterium
CGGCGCCGTGCAGGACTTCGTCATTCTTTGTGCGTCCATGCGACGTGGCGGCAAGTCTCTCGGTCAGATGGCCAAGGAGGAGGTCAGCCCGCTTGCCGGTGTTATCGCACTGATAGCTATCCTGCTCATTATGATGATTTTGATTGCGGTTCTCGCCGTCGTCATCGTCAATGCGCTCAAGGCCAGTCCGTGGGGAACGTTTACGCTGCTTGCCACCATTCCGATTGCCATCTTCGTCGGCATTTACATGAAGATGATCAGACCTCACAAGGTCATGGAAGGCTCTATCATCGGTGTCGCTTTGACGATACTGGCAGTAGTGGCAGGTCAATGGGTGGCCGAGTCACCACAGCTGGCTGCTATGTTTACGCTGACAGGCGAACAACTGGCGATCTCTGTTATGGTTTACGGCTTCGTCGCTTCTGTCCTTCCCGTCTGGTTGCTTTTGGCACCACGAGATTACCTGTCGGCCTTTCTGAAGATTGGCACGATTGCGCTGCTTGCCATGGGCATTCTCTTTCTTCAGCCTGAGTTGAAGATGCCCGCTCTGACAATATTCACCAATGGCGATGGGCCGATTTTCAAAGGACCGATCTTCCCCTTCTGTTTCATCGTTGTCGCTTGTGGCGCGATATCCGGTTTCCATGCGCTGATCTCGTCAGGCACCACGCCAAAGATGATCATGCAGGAAAGTCATGCTCGCCCAATCGGCTACGCCGGGATGTTGTGCGAGGCGACAGTGGCGATCATGGCTATGATTGCTGCATGTGTGCTCGATCCAGGCGTCTTTTTCGCCATCAACAGCCCAGCAGGAGTAGTCGGTGCAGATCCTGCAGCGGCAGCCCAGCAGATCACCTCCTGGGGATACGCTGTGTCGCCGGCTACCATGAGCGAGCTGGCAAAAGAGGTGGGCGAGTCTTCTCTCTGGTCGAGAACTGGCGGTGCGCCCACGCTGGCAGTTGGAATGGCTCATATATTTGCTAACGCCATCAAGGCTATTCCCGGTCAACAAGCAGCTATTGCCTTTTGGTACCACTTCGCCATCATGTTCGAAGCCTTGTTTATTCTCACCTGTCTTGATGCGGGCACCCGTGTAGGCAGATTCATCGTGCAGGACTTCCTCGCCTTGTTTTGGAAAAAAGCCGGCGACACGAGCTGGTATCCTGCCATCGTCTTCAGCTCGGCACTGGTTGTGGGCGGCTGGGGATACTTCCTTTATCAGGGCGTCATCGATCCGCTTGGCGGAATCAACAGTCTTTGGCCCTTGTTCGGCATCTCTAACCAGCTTCTGGCAGTGATAGCACTCTGTATCGGAACAACGGTGATTATTAGATCGAATAAGGCGAAATATTGCTGGGTCACTTTGATTCCATTGGTGTGGCTACTGATAGTCACATTCACTGGCGGCTACATCAAGATATTTAGTGAGAATCCCAAGCTGGGCTTCCTTGCCCACGCCCAGTTGCTCAAACAACAGTTGGCTGATGGCACTGCACCGACACCTAATACGGTGCCCGTGCTCATATTCAACGATTATCTTGATGCTGTGCTGGGTGGTGTATTCATTCTTCTTGTAATCATAGTTCTTGTGGAATCAGTGAGATCGTGGCTGGGTCGAAAGAGTCCTATTGATTCTAGCCCTACGGGTGGTGCCGATTGTCAGACAGATAGCGACAGACCTCCGATGCGCTGTTGCTAGACGCCGCCAAGAATGCAGAAAGCGCATCGCTGGCAGCGGCAAAGGAAGTCTGCGAGATTGATCTCTTTAGACCAGTCGCTCCATAAAAGGTCCAGCGTGTCCGTTGAGGGCAGGCTATACTAAGAGTCGAGGGTATGCTGAGGAGTCCCTGTATTGCTATATCCTCCTTTTCGAGGAGCTCTCCTCTATGGCCGACGATCGGCAAGATAACATCAAAGAAATTCTCGAAGAGGCTGTCAAACGAGAACTGGCGGAGCATGAAGAACTCGTCTGGTGTGGACAACCTGACACGCAAGCAATGGCCTGGCCGATTATTGTCTTTCCCTTGTGCGTGCTATCAGGACTTTTCCTCTATTCAATCAGCGCTCTGCAAAATGGCACTGAAGATATGAGTCAGACGGTCAACGGTATGATTGTTCTTCTTGCGATCTTCGGGGTCACGGGAATCATCGAAGCGATAGCGGTGCCGTACCAGGCTGGGCGAACCATCTACGCGCTCACCAACCTGAGGACCTTTGCGCTCAGGCTACGAGGAAAGTTCGGTTACCAGGGAATGGATAACTACGACGATTTGTCGAGCAAGCTGGTAAGGAAGGAGAGAGACACACGGTTCTTCTTCTTCGCTTATACAATTCCCATTCATCTCATGCTTCTATTTATGCTCGTCAACTTTTCAGCAACTCTGGCGAACGGCGCAGACATGCTGGTTATCGGTTCGTTCGCTGTAGTCACTCTGGGCTGGATCTATCAGGGATATCAGGACTTGCGTTATCCACTTCCGCAATTTCGTGAGTTTCCTCGCGCCTTCTTCGTTATCAACGAATGGTTAGCAACTCTGGAGACTGTCCCTCATAACAAGGTCGATCGTACGATACTGCATGCGCTACCATCCGGAAATGGCGACATATTTCTTGTTTCCCATGAAAAGGGCTGCATGCGTATGAAATCGATTCCGGACGCGCGAGAAGTTTTCAAAAAGCTCGATGACAAAATGCAAGAAGAAAGCGTCGACCAGAAGTAGATTGGTCGACGCTGATATACCTGGTAGAAGTGTCTTCTTCGAGCAGCTTAGCCCTGGGTGCCAGGTGCGGCGCTGATTAAGCGTTTGCCTTTTTCCAGTTTGTATTGCGGAGCTGTTTTGTCTTTGCCAGCTGGCAAAGAGATTGTTCCATTGGCGATGGTGACATTGGCGACGTTCTCTTTCAGGTTAACGAAGGAGATCTGTTCGGCCTTGTCGCCTTTACCTACGAAAGCACCGAGCCAATAGCTTCTGGCGCCATCATCGATGACTGAATAGACTGCTGCGGCATCGGCGATGCCATCACCATTGAGGTCACCGGTGGTGACTTTCAAGAGCTCAGCAGATCTGGTCTTTTTGTTTCTCTTGGTTTCTGTCCATTTTCCGCTAGCAAATTGTCCTACATCGAACCCTTCATCATTTTTCCAGGGCACGAAGAACGCAGCAGAATTCACAGATTCGGCCGTCAGAGCTGTAAGCGCGGCTCCCTTTTTCAGTGGATTGCCGGGCATCTTCATGGTCGGCATTTTAATGGTAGGCATTTTTGGTTTTGGCAGTTTCGGCAATGCTTCCACAGTACTGGGTACTGCAGACAACGTTAGTGCCAGTGCTATTCCTGACAAACCAGTCAAAATCTTAGACATTTCACTTCCCCCCAGGGCAACACATACTACGAGCCTTGACGGCTCTCCATCAAAGATAATAGATACTACTTTTTCACACGTTCAACCACGTTGGTTGACAAATGTTCGTTCTGGTCGCGGTTGTAAACAGGCAGCCTCTTTCCTTCAAGAACCTTCTCTTGACTCGAAAGAAGCTAGACTGATTTCGCTGGCGGATTAAAGATATATATTTTCTGGCTGAATTGTTTTGCGGCGGTAATATGTGTTTTGCTTCATCTTCTATACGTGCGGCTGTGGCGGGAAGCCATACTTGGATCGAACGTGTTGCAGCTACCTATCCTCGGGCTTCCGTTCTGAACTTTTGAGTTTGCAGAACCTCCGCTGCTTCCTGGGCGTTCGCTCTTCTGCCCTGGCGCGTTCGACGTGGATTTGTGGTTGGCTAGAGCTGTGACTTCTGAGAGGCTTTGCTAAGTCGTCTTCATTGTGTTCTTGTTGTTGTGCGCTCATGGCTTTAATGCTTGTCGCATCAATAGAACCACAGGCGGTGCCCTATCGCATGAAGGCGGCTACGGCGAAGATGATGATGACCAGAGTGAATGTGGCCAGAATGACAGCTTTAATCATCTCCAGTCGAACCTTTCGCTCGTAGTGGTGCTTCGTCTTGTCCAACTTCAAACTTGTCATTTCGCTCTGGCTTGCATCTTTCTTGAGCCACTGTGCGGATTTACTTTGCTCCGAGAGTTTGTTCTCTGCAGAGTCTTTCGGCTCTGTCGGGAGAGTTGCGGCCAGAGCTACTTCTGAGCTCTCATCTGCATTGAGCTCCCTCAAAAGCTCCGCTGTTAGTTTCTCTTCCAACCGTTGGCGCTCGGTCTCGCCGAGTTCGACTTGCTTGGAAGCCATCATCATTCCTGGAGCGCCGGCTGAATCGACGATCTGCATGTGTTCGTCGGTCGGCTGTGCTATCACAGGCCTTCTATGATTGTCCGCTGAGGCTTCCTCTGGTGGATTGAGCCTGGAATGCTTTGAGCCTTCCGCCGGCACAGGTGTGAGTTCGAATTGGCTTTGCTCCGGAAGTATTTCGGTTTGACTTGAACTTCTCTTTGGGGTTAGCTCTGCAGCGGTTGCAGGTTCAGTAGAGGAGCGATTCTCTAAAGTTTCTGAGTGATCCCGTAAATTCGTACCTGGATCAAAGAGTCGAACGGTAACCACCGGCTCCAGCTCATATTGGCTTACTTCGGGGAGTTGTTGTACTTCGCCATTGTCGGAATTGTGATGATCTATGCTGCGGTTACGAATGAGTGTTTGATTTCGCACTTCGTTCCCGATGCCATATGTGGTACTACTGGTCGGACTAATAGCGGTAGCAACATATTCTTGCCAGCTCATGTTTTTTAGTTCTTCAAGCCATTCAGGCGAGGGTGGTTTATCTTCCACAGGTTCGAGAAACATTATTCCTTCACCTGCGTCTTGTTCAACTTCAATGATTTGATTTGGGCATGCCGTTTGCCACCAATTCTTCAGGTCCCGTTTGAACTCCAGCACGGTTTGATATCGTTCTTCCGGCAATGTGGCAGTGGCCTTGGAAATAACTTGCTCGAGCAAAGCTATGGCTCCGAAGTGCGGACTTAATGTTGAAATTGGGAGAGGAGAACACTTCGTGTCACAGTGCTTAGTCATCACATCGAAAATGCTTTCGCTGTCTCTTTCATATGCAGCCTCGCCGGCCACCATCTCATAGACGATCAGTCCTAAGGAGTAGATATCAGATCTGGTGCTCAGTCTATGTCCTCTGCATTGCTCAGGGCTCATGTAGAGGGGCGAGCCGAGGACCTCGCCTTCGTGAGTCAC
>CAYTDR010000205.1:5198-10209 GCA_964436185.1 uncultured Candidatus Obscuribacterales bacterium
TGCAAATCTTCCTCCAGTTTAGCCAGTCCGAAATCGACCACCTTGGCAGTAAGTTTTCCATCGCTTTTGACTATCAGAATGTTGCTAGGCGTAAGATCTCTATGAATGACCTTCTTCTGATGCGCATAGTGCAAAGCATCGCACACTTGCAGTGCAATGGTGGCAACCTCGTCCTCAGTCTTGAACCGACCAGCGCTGAGCAAACCTTCCAGAGTGATTCCTTCCAGGTACTCCATTACGAAAAACGGCTGTCCAGCAGGGCTGTCCAGGCACACTACCGGATCAACAATGTTCTCATGTCTGAGTTGTGAGTGAGTCTTTACTTCTCTAGCAAATCTGGTGAGCATCTCCGGATGCTTGGTCTTCACTGTTTTGACTGCGACAAACTTATCGAAGGACAGATCCTGGGCTTTGTAGACGACGCCTGTCGTTCCCTCCCCAATGCGGTCAAGGATCTTGAAATTTCCGAACAGCACTTGTCCAACAAGGGCATCGGACGGAAAGGCGAACAGTTTAGGAAGAGCAGCGCTTGTGCGAAATCGGCGATCTTTGCTCTCGCTAGTCTCAGGTGAGTCAATGCACTGACAAGACTTCTGTCCGAAGGTCGTAACTGTACCTCCGAGGGGGATTAACTCACCGGAGCAAACGGGACAGAGACTGGGTTTGCCTGTCACATGATTATCGTCATTGCTACTTGCAGAGATTGCAGTATTGCCAGTTGCAGGCTGAGACTCTTCAATCGTGAACTTTGAGGGTGAGGACCAGGTGGGTTGGAAGGCTTCCTCAGCTTTGTCCGTGTCGAATCCACCATCGTGTCTGGACCCGTTTCCCGGCTCTTGATGGTGATGGTTCGAGTCGTTTTTGTCGGGCTCAGCCACGGGTTGACGAATGAACTCCCTGGTTCTGACAGGGCGACGGTTTGGTTTCAGGGGACTCCTTCAGTTTAGATTCCCTATATAGAACCTTTCAAATCTCTTGCTTTAGTGGGTCAGAGCCATTGAAAGCTGCTGGACGTGTTCTTCCGCAAGACCTTTGAGTCGAGCATGCTCACTGCTTGTTCGCCCGCAGGCGGCTGTGCGAACGAGCAGACCAGCAACTACCTTCTTGAAAGCATCTCCGCTTCTGGTTTTGCTGCTCAAGCTATGGTTCATCGGTGAGCATGCTCACTGCTTGTTCGCCCGCATGGTGGCTGTGCAAACGAGCAGACCGCGACTGCATTTTGAAAGCATCTCCGCTTCTGGCTTTGCTGTTCAGCTATATTTCGTCGGCAAGCACGCTCTCCGCTTGTTCGCCGGCATGATAACTGCTGCGAACCAGCGGACCAGCAAATACATTCTTGAAAGTCATCTCCGCTCCCCATTTACGATATTGGGCGAACGTGTCGGGATGAACCCACCGCTTAACCGGCAGATGTGCTGGTGTTGGTTGCAGGTACTGTCCGATGGTAATCAGATCACAATCGACTGACTCCAGCGATTTCAACAACTCAAAGACCTCTTCGTCGGTCTCTCCCAGTCCAACCATAAAGCCGGATTTAGTCACAAGACCAGCATCCTTCGCTCGACGCAGAAGTTCGAGACTCTGTTCGAAATTCGCCTGGGGACGAACCTTGTAATATAGCCTGGGAGTTGATTCTATGTTGTGATTGAGAACATCCGGTCGTGCATCTAGTACCGTATTTAGTGCATCCCAGTTGCCTTTGAAATCAGGAATCAAAACTTCGATCGTTGTCTCCGGACATTTTTCACGCGTGGTTGTAATGGTCCGAGCCCAAATGGATGCTCCGCCGTCGGCAAGCTCATCCCTGTTAACCGAAGTGATTACGGCATGTTTTAAATGGAGTCGCGATAAGGCATCAGCAACTCGCTCCGGTTCCATCTCGTCCAGTTCCGTAGGGCGACCGGTTGAGACGTTGCAAAAGCCACAACTGCGTGTGCAAACGTTGCCCAAAATCATTATCGTAGCGGTAGACTTTGACCAGCATTCACCCCGATTTGGGCACGCTGCCGACTCGCAGACAGTGTTGAGCTTGTTCTCCTGCAGCAGGTTCTTCAGCCGACTGTATTTTTCCCCTGTCGGAAGCGCGACTTTCAACCACTCGGGTTTTCGTGTTCGTATGCCTTCCTGAAGTTCGGTCATGAGAATCCCTTTTGGTACTAATCCGCCATGATGAAAAGCGGAACTGCATGTGAGAGTCCGTCAGAGGCGCTGGATGATATAGATCTCATCGCGCTGTTTAGACTCAACTCCAGATCTTAGCTTGAAAATCAAAATCTACCAAGTGTTGCTGGTACGTCTTATCGTTTCTTTTCTTGCTGCTTGCGAGAGCGGCGCCTCCTGCCGACATTGTCTTCCAGACCGTCTGAAACGTCTATGCCTGCAGCAGCCATGTGGGCGTATAGGTCTTCAATCCACTCCGAGCCACTAGAATTGTGTTCATCCGTGGTATCGATGAAGAAGACTCCCTCGATTTCCGGCTTCTCTTCCGCTGCCGTTTCTCTTGGGAATGCGGAATCTTGCCATTCCAACACATCTCGTTTCAACTCTTGAACCGTCTGGTATCTGACCTCGGGATTGGTGGCAACAGCCTTCCATATAATCTGCTCCAGTTTTTGTATGTTCCGGAAAGTCGGGCATAGCACTGTGGGCGGTGTGGGATAAACATTCTTGTTGCAATGCTTACTCATTAGCTCAAAGACAGTAGTGCTGTCATTCTCGTATGCCGCTTCTCCTGTGACCATCTCGTAGAGAATCATACCGAGAGAGTAGATGTCGGATCTGGTGCTCAGTCGCTCGCCTTTGCACTGCTCGGGACTCATATAGAGAGGTGACCCCATCACCACACCGTCGTGCGTGAGGCGCTGCAAGTCTTCTTCCAGCTTGGCGAGACCAAAGTCTGCCACTTTTGCCGCCAGCCCGTTCTCTCGTTTCACGATTATTATGTTGGCGGGTGTGAGGTCCCGATGTATAACCTTCTTATCGTGCGCATAGTGAAGGGCATCACAGACCTGAAGAATAATGGATGCCACTTCATCCTCGCGCTCCATGCGACCGAAGGACTTGAGCAGCAACTCCAGGCTCACTCCATCGAGATATTCCATGATGAAGAATGGCTGTCCTTGCTCGTTATCGAGACAAACGACAGGATCAACAATGTTTTCGTGGCGAAGCTTGGCGTGTGTTCTGACCTCTTTGGCGAACCGGGCCAGGATCTCGGGATTTTTGGTTTTGATAGTCTTGATGGCGACCAGCTTGTCGAAAGACAGGTCAAATGCCTTATAGACAACGCCTGTTGCGCCCTCGCCGAGCTTGTCCATGATTTTGAAGTTGCCGAAAAGTGCCTTTCCAATGAGGTTGTCCGACGCGAAAGCGTGACTGGTCGGAGCAATCGCCCCAGATCCGTCCTCGAAATTGGCTTGAGAATCTAAGCAGCTACAACGTCGATTGAACCAGCTCGAAATCGACTTGCTTGAAGGTATACGCTCACCCATGCAAATGGGGCAGGGATTGTTCTGGAGGTTTTCTGAGCTATTCATGCAGCGCTCGTCGTACCTGATTACCTGATCAACCGGAGCTGTCGACCATTTTCGGGAAACCCTGCTTGGGAGCGGGGTTCATGTCTCTGTTTCACTCGCAAACTATCATTATGCCCGGACAGAAACTGCAAATCTACCCCGATTTTGACAGGGAACGGTACACAAGGTCAATTCCTTGCTGGCCTTCCCAGTTTAGTAAATTCCCTGTCACATTACTTTCGAATCGTTCTTTCGCCCGTTAGGGTGGAGTTATCGGGATTTTTGATTGGCAACTTTACGGTTCTGGGGCAAATTAATGCGTGTGGGTTTCGACGGTCCGTTTGCTCGGTGGCGGACGCTATTCTGTCACCCAAACCACTTCATGTGCTTCTGAGACGTCTGGAACCTCGAGCTTGTTTGCGAGATTTTCCAGTACCTGATCCGGAACTGCATTGTCCCGACCCTCGTTACGCTTTCTGAGCTCCTGGAAGGTCGGAGGTTCCACATAGACGATACGGATACGTGCGTTGTATTCATGGAAAAATTTCACGAGAGGGTCGCGGATAAATCTTGTTACATTGGTGGCGTTCCAAACGAATGGCTTACCATTCCGCATGAGCTGTCGAGCCTCGTCGCGAGCTGCGTGAATGACTTTAGCTTGATCTTTATCTGGAGCGATACCCATGCGGCTGCGTATCGCATCAAGTGATACCACAGGCAATGCTTCAGCATTCTTCCGGATCCATCGATCTTTTCCGGCACCTGGCAAACCCGCCATCAGTATCACTTCGAAGCGCGTGTCATCGTATACGTTTCGCCTGGCTTCAATCCTGCTCTTATTTGACTCGCGAGACTTGTGAAAGTAAGAGAAACGGCTATGATTGGACTTAAACTGGAATGGTGCCTGAAGACATGCAAGCTCTTCTGCTTGTTCGCGGAACGCCAGAAACTCGCACACGAGTCTGACGTGGGTAGCGACATCTCCCTCCGCGTGATGGATAGGATCTTGGCACCACGCCCGGAGCAGTTAACTGCGCGCTAGAAAAAGCAATCAAGCGTTTCTTGACCAGATGCCCAATTATATACCAGCCAACTGAAGTGGTAATTTGTTGGTCCCGTTCATTTAGATTGATCGCGGATGCTTCACAGCCTGCGCTGAGGGATCGGGAGTATGTAGTAATGTTCTTGAGGTAACTCGATGGTGCGACCTCAGCACAAAATTGACAATGCATTTCCTTGCCGAGCCATTCAAGCGTCGGTCAAGAGCTATAGTGAATCAGGACTAAGGCACTTCGGTTTCGGAAGTCTTGCGCCTTCGGCAAAAGAGATTGTCATTTTTATGAGCAGACTGCCCTGCGGAGCTCAATAGGTTGCTCCATATGTGGTGCTTCTCCCGCTCAAGGTCACTTCGGCGCATATTGACTCGCGCAGCAATTGTATTACCTGCGCGAGTCAATTTGAATGCGAATAGGGATTCCTGGTTATTCGGCATCTCC
>CAYTDR010000206.1:0-10195 GCA_964436185.1 uncultured Candidatus Obscuribacterales bacterium
CAGCAGGTACTGGCGGCACTCCGGCGCGGTGATGTGGCGGTAGGTGCCGAGCACGATGTTGTTGGCGGCCAGGCTGGCAGCGGTGACGAAGAAGCCCAGGTTGCGCTTGATGATCAGGCGCTCGTCGTCGCTCAGTCCGTTGGGATCTTTCCACAGGGCGATGTCGCGGCTCATGCTGATTTCTTGCGGCATCCAGTGATTGGAGCAACCATCGAGATATTTTTGCCATGCCCATTCATATTTGAATGGCACTAACTGATTCAAGTCAGCTCGGCAATTGATGATTCTCTTTTCGTCCACCGTTATGCGGCGGGCATTAAAAGCGATCTCTTCAACTCCGGTTATGCCGGGTCCTGCGTTAACGACCACCGGAGAGAAGTCCAGTTCTCCATCGGCCGCCTCTTTCTTCACTGCCGCGGTAACAACCGCTGGTAGCGGCTGTGTCATTGTCACTCGAGGCGCCGTTGATGGAGACGGCGATGAAGCTTGTGGTGCCGGCTCCGGCACAAAATTTCTGTCCGGAGCGCCGGGAGGCACCAACCGAGGCACAGTATCGGACTCGGTAGTGGTACGCGAGTTGCTCTTCTGGTAATCATCGAAACTAAGCATTATTCACTCTCCGATTCTAGAACTTGGAAATTGGAACGATTCTTTGACGTCACCTGACTCGTCCTTTTCGTCATTCTCACCTCCGGTAGACCGTTGGTGAGAATGACAGACGCGTGTGGTCGCCGTTACTGGCAAGCCTCACATTCGGTATCAAAGGGATTGCACACTGCGGGAGCTTCCTGACCTGGCTCGACTGTAACCGTGATCGTGGTTGCCTTGGCAGGACTGGTCTCAGTCATCCCCGTCACCGCATTCAGTGCGGCGTTGTGGACGGTGGACTTCTCCGCATAGGTTGCGCTGGTAGTTCGCAAGTAGTAGGTCGTCTTAAGACCCTTTCTCCACGCCATTTTGTACAGCTCATCAATCTTTCTGCCGCTCGGCTCGCTCAAATAAAGGTTGAGACTTTGCGATTGATCGATCCACTTTTGCCTTCTCGAAGCACACTCGACCAGCCAGCGCGGATCCATCTCGAAGGCGGTGGCGAAGAGGTGCTTGATCTCTTCAGGAATGCGCTCGATCGGTATCACGCTACCGTCAAAGTACTTCAAGTCATGAATCATGACTTCATCCCAGAGACCTCTAGATTTGAGCTCATCAACCAGATATGGGTTCAGAACAGTGAACTCTCCGGAGAGGTTGGACTTCACATAGAGGTTCTGGAAGGTGGGCTCGATCGATGGGCTGACACCGACGATATTAGCTATGGTGGCGGTGGGAGCAATTGCCAAGCAGTTGCTGTTCCGCATGCCATAACGTTTGATGTGCTCCCGTACCGGTGCCCAATCCAACCGGCTGCTTAAGTCGACTTCGAACTGACTTTCGATAGTGTCACCACTTCCGGTAGCTATTCTTGACTCTTCCAGCAGTGTCAAACTGTCGATCGGAAGAATTCCGCGATCCCAGAGCGAGCCTTTATAAGACGAGTATGTTCCGCGTTCCAAAGAAAGTTCGCTGCTAGCCAGAATTGCGTAGTAGCTAACTGCTTCTTGCACGTAATCGGCAAACTCTACGGCTTCTCTGGACGCGTATGGAATACGCATTGAAAGAAGCGCGTCCTGGAATCCCATCAAACCCATCCCGACAGGGCGGTGCTTCAAGTTGGAGTTGCGTGCCTTGGGGACACTGTAATAGTTGATATCAATTACATTGTCGAGCATACGCATGGCTGTGCGGCATGTTTGAGAAAGCTTATCCAGATCGAGCTTGCCCTCTTTCAGGTGCTCTACGATATTGACCGATCCCAGGTTGCATACTGCCGTCTCTTGGTCGGATGTATTCAACGTAATTTCGGTGCAAAGGTTGGAGCTGTGCACCACGCCTTTGTGTTGCTGCGGGCTGCGCAGGTTGCAGGGATCTTTGAAGGTAATCCATGGATGTCCTGTTTCGAACAGCATGGAGAGCATCTTGCGCCACAGGCTAACAGCCGGTATACGCTTGAACAACTTCAACTTGCCTGCATCGGCCATTGCTTCGTACTCTTCGTACTTGGCTTTGAAAGCCGGACCATACAAATCATGCAGCTCGGGCACTTCTTCAGGGCTGAACAGAGTCCAATCTTTTTCTTCGAATACTCTCTGCATGAACAGATCGGGAACCCAACTGGCCGTGTTCATGTCGTGGGTTCGTCGGCGGTCGTCGCCTGTGTTCTTCCTCAGCTCAAGGAACTCCTCGATATCCATGTGCCAGGCTTCCAGGTAGCAGCATACTGCGCCTTTCCGCTTGCCACCCTGGTTGACGGCCACTGCTGTGTCGTTGACGACTTTGAGGAAGGGAACCACACCCTGACTCTTTCCGTTGGTGCCTTTAATATGGGCGCCAAGACCGCGTACCGGCGTCCAGTCATTGCCGAGTCCGCCACTATATTTGGAGAGCAGCGCGTTCTCCCTGATCGAATCGTAAATGTCGGAAAGGTCGTCGCCTACCGTGGTCAGGAAGCAGGAGGATAGCTGTGGCCTTCTCGTTCCGCTGTTGAACAGTGTCGGTGTCGAGGAGACAAAGTGGAACTGAGAAAGAATGTTGTAGAACTCGATCGCTTTATCTTCGCGCTCCACTTCATTGAGGGAGAGTCCCATGGCGACTCTCATCCAGAATGCCTGAGGAAGCTCGATACGCTTGCCTTCAGTGTGGAGGAAATATCTATCGTACAGCGTTTGCAAACCGAGGTATTGGAACTTCAGATCTCGATCGGACTGCAATGCTTGACCGAGTCTTTTCAGATCGAACTCTATCAATTTCTCATCGATGAGTCCGGCATCAACTCCGCGTTCTATGTAGCGCGGGAAGTATTCCGCATAGCGGCTGGTCATGTCGACCTGGCTTACTTCTTCACCAAGAACTTCGCGACGAATTTCATGAAGAAGGAGTCTTGCTGTTACGAAACTGTAGGACGGATCCTGCTCGATCAATCCGCGCGAAGCGAATATGACCGCCTTCCAGAGGTCGCCTTCGGGAACGCCTTCATAGAGGTTTTCTACTGCGGTGTGACAGATCGTCGTGGGCGATACACGATCACCCAGGTTCTGACAGGCCTGCGATATTACCTGCAGTACCGAATCGCGATCCAGCGGTCTGATTATACCGTCGACTCCGGTCACCGTGAGCGTCGGCGGCAGGCTGGGTCCGTTTGTCTGCTCTTCAAGAGCTCGGCGCTGTTTCTGCCGTTCTCTATAAAGTACATAAGTACGAGCGATCTCATGCTCGCCTTCGCGCATTAAAGCAATCTCAACCTGATCTTGTACATGCTCGATGTGGAACACGCCACCATCGGGCAATCTGCCGACGAGAGTATCGACAACCGCCTTGGTTAATCGCTGCACCTGATCGCGGATTCTCGAGCTTTCTTCACCACCGGTGCCTTCAACGGCCAGGAAGGCCTTGGTCATTGCTACGGCGATCTTTGTCGGCTCGAACGGAGCAACATTGCCATTTCTTCTTAAGACTCTGTAGTTGGCGTACTGCTCGGCAGTGCCGATGGTCTCCTCGAGCCTTTTCATGAGCGCCGGTAAACGGCTTTCCAGTTTGCCTCTTTCCGAGTGCTCGTCGACGTGTGTCTGCGCGTCGACTGTATTAGTCGCAACTATGTCTCTAGGATTCGTTGCTGTGCTCATTGTCTCCTCCCGCTGCCTCTTCATGTGATCAGGTGTGATCGGTCTAGTAACGATGCTGGTACGCCAGAAAAGCGTACTTCTGTTCCAGTTTTATTGTCTCTGGGCAACCGTATAACCAATGCGCTCCGTGGGTAGTTCCAACTTCTGTATCTCAGGGTAGGATGCAGGTAGGCGATGGAAGTACACCACTTGCTCGCCAGGAAACGTCTTTCTCTTTCTGACCTTTCCGGCATTTTTGGAGCGTCGTGGTTCAACTACGATTGTGCCCTCATTTATTCGAGTGTTAAGAAGGTAACAGTCATAAGGCTTTGGGCGCAAGACTGTTCACTGGATTTACACTATATATACGCGCTCATCCCTTGCGCGATTTCATGCCTGCCACTGCGCAAGTGAGAAGCAACTCACAGGCGATTTGATCCACCAATGCATATACGCTGTCGATCACTTAGATCTCGAACGGTTGCCAGCTGATACTAGTTTCTGTAATGGACGGTGATTTGTATCGATACCGCATTTAGTGACTAGATTTTGCATTACTGTTGCGCATCAAAGTTGACACCACTGAGATATGCGATCGATACTCGCCGGTAACAGCTTGAGCCATAGCACTTTGGTATTAGAAGCGAGTCAAGTTGGCAGTCATATCTTCCGGTTTCATGCCAGGACAATCCGTTCCTCGGCTAAGCGCGAGATTCATCCCGATTCAATACCCACGCAGAATCATGTTCTGGTGCAAATTCCGCATATCCGGCCTGATTCCAGCCGCACTACGGCATCATGCTTACGTGCTTAGAAGGATATATTGAAATACCTTTAATCTAGATTTAGATCCAAATCTGATTTGGCATTCTCGATATCGGAGTCTGACACTTTCGGATCGAAGGGATCGAAATCATCAGAAAATGCGTCCTCCCCATCGGTTGACGCGTCTTTGTTGGCAGCCTCGGAGTAGTCAGTGGCGGGTTTTCTGTCCTCGAAACCGGCTGTTACGGTGTTATGAGAGACGTCAGCCTCGTCAAGCAGGAGCGTTCCTCCGTTGGCTCTCCTTTCTATAAAGTAGAGCGGCATTTGTGGACCGGCCTCTAGTAATTCCTTGGCTTCTTTCGAGCCATGCATATCCTGAGGGCAATTTCCGCACTCACAGATATAGATCTCATTTTCCAGCTCGACTGGAGAGATTACTGACAAAACTGCATTATTGACAATCTGCGATAACAAATCCTGATTGTCGTTTCCGCCCTTTCCATTCTGGCCATTCTTGCCGTTTGAGCCCATGGAAGAGAACGCGTTATGAGGGATTCTTGTTGACATAAAGCGGTAGTTCTTTAGTTGTGTGGTTGTGAGGTTGTTGCGATACATATTCATAACGATATTAGGAGCTAATTGTGATCTTTTGGTTCCCTCCAGCTATTGTCATAGCGCCCTTACCCGGTACGATTTTAGGGCTTGCGAGGAAAACAGATGAGCACGGTTGCTGAAAATATTGAGAAAATCGCCCGATTGCTAAACGAGGCGCAGAACGTAACGGTACTGACCGGGGCTGGTGTTTCCAAAGAAAGTGGAATTCCCACCTTTCGAGATGCTCAGACCGGGCTATGGGCCAACTACGATCCTATGCAGCTAGCGACGCCGGAAGGCTTTCGCAAGGATCCGCCCCTGGTTTGGCAGTGGTACGATTATCGGCGCACGTTGCTCCAAGACACAAAACCGAACGCCGGACACTACGCCATTGCCGATCTGGAAGAACTACTCCCCCACGTTGTTGTAGTCACGCAGAACGTGGACGGGCTGCATCAGCAAGCGGGCTCTTGCGACGTCATCGAACTTCACGGCAACATCACGCAGTTCATCTGTTTCGACAATCGGCATGAGCAGAGCGATATCTCGATGGGATTAGAACAACCGCCAGTTTGCTCATGCGGCTCGCTGATTCGTCCGGCGGTGGTATGGTTCGGCGAGTCATTGCCCGGAGTAGCGATGGCCCGAGGCTTTACGGAAGCAGAGAAAAGCCAGGTAGTTTTGGTGGTAGGAACTTCAGGCATCGTTCAGCCGGCGGCTTCGATTCCCTTTAGCGCGGCAGATAAGGGTGCAAAAGTCATCGACATCAATCCGGAAGAGACTCCTGTTACGGACATCTCAGAGGTAGTCTTGCGAGGACCGTCCGGACAGTTGCTACCACAAGTGGTGTCGGCGCTGAGGAAGCTCAAGTCTCAAGGTTGAAGAGCTCAGTCAAAATTGATGCGGCAAGCGAGAACCTCGACAGCGGAGAATAACGTCAACTGGCTTCAGGGAGATTCTCCAGAGCGTTTCTCTCTCGACGACCTCTACCGCCACCGAGCTATCGATCGGTCGATACCAGGAAAAACCCTGTTTACTTGAGTGCTTGAAAACAATAGCATCGTATAAATTCGCCGTAGACCAGTCATGTGTCCCGCTTTTTTGGGAATCTCGATCGGTTATTTCAAGCGTTTTCTCCATCAGGAAAAACTTACTACAACGCGTTTGATAGACGCGGCGAACCTTTACTAACTTACGCGGTTTGAGAACTTACATCTCTTGCCGCGAGACTTTCACACGCTCGTGAAACACACACGGGCATTTACTACCTTGTCCAATTGGGGAGAGGAACTGATCATGGAATCAAATCCAGGCAAACCAGACAACGAACAAGACCATAACGGAGTAAGAAGGCTCTCCTTCTGGGGATACTCCCAAATGCTGGATCCAACCGACGAGCCGAACGGTCACCAGCCAGACAATCACCATAGTGATCCCACCGATACCAAATCCGATACTGACGATTTCAAGGATATGTTCAAGTCGGAGCTTCCACCTGAGCCAGAACAGTTCTCCATTTGGAGCGGTTGGGAGGGCGCGTTCATTATGGGATTGGGCGTCGTGTTGCCGACTCTGCTGATAGTGTCAGCGTCGGTAGGTCTCCATGAGCGAATAGTCTTACTGCTTCTCAAGCAACCGATAGAGACACTGATAGAAATCGCGCTCATTCTTACAATTCCGATAGCAAATCTAGACACATGGCAGGCATTCAGCAAGAGCGACTACCGAGCCAGCGTTCGCCGAGGCGTGCTTAATGGTGTCGCCATTGGTGCCTCCGCGGCCACCTTTCTCGTCTCCATAGTAGCCGTATTGCTCCGTTATCCAACAGTATCAAGCGACGGAACCAGGCATGGCTTCGAGTTCTTCGTCATCGCACTCGTTTCTCTGTTCGCCTGCTGCGCTTCCATACTGGTGACGCGAAAAGTGATGGCGACGAGAATACTGAAGAGCAGTCGCAACAGGGCAATCAGTTACGTGGTCTTCGGCGCTATGCTGGTATTTGCAGCATTCGCCGGAGCCGAAGCTCGAGGTATCTGCATCAGAATAGCGGCGCAGATGGCATTATCCGAAAATCGTGGCGACAGAGAGAAGGGACTGCAGTATCTGAGAATGCTCACCCCGGAGCGTGAACTTAAGATGGAGTGCTCAAACTCCAGCGCGGGAGGGCTGCCCGGACTGTTCGCGCGGCTGGATACCAACTCTCTTCGTCAGCTCTACTTTGCAGCAACCGGGCAACCTTTTCGAGACGAACGAGCAGTCAATTATTCCTCTATGTCGGACGACTATTTGAAACGTCACGTAGTCGGAGCGCCTGTCGACGGACTGACTCTCTTCAGATCGGCGATGCAGGGTCACGTTAATCCAAGAACTGTATCATCCACCATCTACTGGACTTTCGTCTTCGACAACAAGACATACGAGGATCAGGAAGCACGAGCTCAACTCGAAATCCCACAAGGTGCCGTAGTTTCAGGGATGACTGTTTGGAAGGACGGTCAGGCTCAAAAGACCATCTTCAGGAATAACGACAACAATCAGCCTTCAATCGGACATGAGGCACCCGGGATCATTACCGACCTCGGTCAGGGCCGGGTGCTCCTTCACTGCTATCCAGTGAAGCCACAGGGCCAGTTGAAGGTGGCACTGGTGGTGACAACACCATTGAAACTCCACACTTTGACTGAATGCACTCTGCCATTGCCCAAGTTCGTTAACACCAATTTTTCCATTAAGCAAGACGGTGAGCACGAGCTACGAGTGATCGCTGATGAAAAGCTCTCATTGTCAGCTAAAGGGATCAAAGCGGGTCAGTCCGCAGCCGGATACTACACTCTGGCAGGAAGATTACCTACCGATACCATGTCCGGTGCCGGAATTTCGCTGCGCGTGAATCGCCCCGCGACAAAAGGTCCTATTGCCTTGCTGGACAACAATGTAAACCCTCACAGGTATCTTGTTCAGACAATCAAAGAACTACCGGCCAGCCCACCGAAACATCTCGTTGTGGTCATGGATGGTTCCGAAACCCTCAAGCCTTATGTCAACGACTTGATGAAGGTGCTCAAAAACACAGCGCAGCATGTTCCTACATCCATCGTGGTGGCATCTAATGAGAAGGATCATGCACCAGAAGCAATACCGCTGACAACTGCCATCAAGTCGATCAAGTCGGATGCTTTCGTCGGCGGTCAGGACAACCTGCACGCAATCGTAAAAGCGACGGAACTGGCAGGCGAGTCCGGGGACGGCGCTGTCATTTGGATACACGGACCACAGCCAAGCTTCAACAAAGAGATCTACATCGTCAGCCCGTTCGCCACTTCACCGGCGATGTTCGAACTGTCGCTGGATAAGGGATCGATGGATGCCTCTGAATACTTCAAGAACCATAGGGAAATCGGAACGCTCACCCAGATATCGCGAAATGCTTCACCCGCTGAGGACCTCGATCGATTCCTGGCAAAATGGCAGCCCGGTGGACATGAGTTCGTCGTCGAATATCGAGCCTACGATGCTCCACCCAAACATAAGATGGGAGTTACTGTCGAGTCGCAGGAGATCTCTGCACTGTTCGCCAAAGAGCAAGTCGTCAGCCTTTTGAACAAAGGACAAAGTGACAAAGCCGTAAGAGTAGCAGTCAGCCACAGAATCGTTTCACCGGTCTCGATTGCGGTTACTGTTGCCTCTGGAAACAACACCAATCAGTCGCTCCTTACGAGCAACAATCAAAGCGTGCAAATTTTCGACAGCTCCACGGGTCTCGACGACTCCAAAACAGTTGAAAACCCATCGACCTCTGCAAATGCAGCTCGAGCTGATGCATTCGCTCCTGAAGCCGGTGTCATTCCGCCAGCAAATGTTGTGGCAGGAGAAGCCGGACATGGTGGCAGCACACCATTTGTAACACCACTGCCAAACAGTTCGAACAATGGATCCATGGGACAAGCCGACGAAACCCGTGCGCAAGTCCTGCAGGGTGCCACCAATGGTACCATCGGACCGCAAGGTTGTGATGCCACAAGCGTAATGGGAGTGAACACGGCAGGTACCGTAAGAGTCAACAATCTCGCCAATCTCGAAGCGATGTTGAATATCTTCGTCAATACCTTCGAAATTCTTTGCATCTTGAGCGGAGCGACCCTCCTCGTAGCGGGACTAAAACCCCGACCGGGACAAGAACAACGTAGATCCTTCGCCTATGCGATGACAGGCATCGCTCTGATCGTCAGCGGAATAGCAGCACCAGGAATGGTGAACTACATGCTCGCGTCCGCCCGTGACGCGAACCTCTTCAGCTAGTCCGCTGAAAGTTGGCAACACCCTAATAAAGTTAAAGTGAGCAAACAGAACTTCCAGCCCCAAGCTGGAAGTTTTGGCTTGGTGACGAAGTTATGTGTTTATGCCGTAGCCGATGCCATGAACCGTCTTGATTATGGAAGGAGAATCTTTTTTATCCAGTTTTCGGCGAAGACGTCGAATGCAGCTGTATACAGCGTCGGCAGAAGCATCAGCCTGATTGTCCCAACACCTCGAGATCAGATTTTCGCTGGTGAATACTTTATCCGGTTGACGCATCAAGGCCTCCAGGACGGAGAACTCCAGCGGTTGTAGTTCGATCTCACTGCCGTCGACAGTCACAACGCGTTTTTCACAATCGAGTGAAACATGCTGCCAGCTCAGAGTGGCACCGACGTACAATTTTGAGCGTCGCAAAAGCGCACGCAATCTGGCAGCCAGCTCTAGAGTATTGAAGGGTTTAGTCAGGTAATCATCGGCACCCGAATCTAACCCCATCGCCATTTCATTAACCGCGTCTTTGCCGGTCAACATTATGATCGGTGTGGTACCTCCACGGGCTCTAAACTGACGGCAGACCTCCACTCCCGTGAGTCCAGGCAGCGTCCAGTCCATTATCACTCCGTCGTACTCATATGTTTTCAGCAGATGAAGCGCGTCAGCTCCGGACTCTACCACCTCGACCTTGTAATTTTGACTCTTGAGCCATCTAACAAGTGTCTTGCTCAATTCAATATCGTCTTCAACCAAAAGAATCTTCGCCATAGCCGCCCACCAGGTTTAAGAAGTCCAAAATCGAATTGATCGGCTACATACTATCACCATGGAACCGGAGCAACAGACGG
>CAYTDR010000207.1:0-4657 GCA_964436185.1 uncultured Candidatus Obscuribacterales bacterium
TTCCGGTTCGAAGGTTTGCACCCAGGGAAAGCGAAAGGTGCTGCCCGATTCTCTCAAACGATTATATTCAGTAACAGCATTGCGAACGTCATCGGAAATGCACCGAATCTGGTTCTCTCTCTCTCTCTTCACCAAGTCGTGACCCGCGTATGCTTCGTCCACGAGCCGCTCTGAGAGCTGCGCCAGGAACTTATTGTTGTTTTGGCACAAGTATGTCCTCTCGCGCGCGAGATAAACGAGTTCGCGATTTCTAATCAAGGCATTGTTGAGATGGCCAACGCGATCGCTGACATTGATCCTTTTGGCCACACCGAGAGCCAATCCGTCGACCGTATACTGAGAACGCGTATGTTGACCTAGCAGCGTGTAGAAAACCATGCCAATGAGGAATATTGCCACAATCAAGACAATCACGAGCGCCAGGAGAGTGCTCATGTTTCCTCGAGGCAGGCGTCGTACGGCAACATTCATAAAAGCGGACCGCAATAGTGAGTGAAAAAGTATCTCACAGATCGCTTATTATCGCACGCAATCGCTGACCTCGCTTGAATGTTTATTTCTGTGTATCTCGCCGGATTTTCGTGGTTGAGTTTGAGTTAAAAGGCTCACGGTTTGAGGTTTTCCAGATCAGGGAAAAATTCGATCGTAGAGATTTGCTGCTCTCAGGACCCACAGAATTGCGCGCGTTTGAGATGAACAGTGCACAGGCAAGATCCGGTTTACACTTAGCTGAACACTTGTCGGTATGCGCGTTTTGATGTTAAATGAAAATACGTACCAAAGTTGCATGTTCCTTCGGAGCCCGCATTGAAGAACCAAGACGACCACAAAGCTCCCTTTCAGGAGGAGAGTGACAGGTTACAACACTCATCCGGCAAAGAGAAAAGTACGTTCGCAGATTGCCAGATAAAGATTCACGAGAGTTGGACCAGTTTTCGGGCTGCCTTCAAGTCCTTCCTGCTCATCGAATTCAATGGAATGACTTGCTATGAGTGGGTGCAACTGTTCGCGCTCATACTGATTGTCTTTGCATTTTTCGCACCTTGTGGATTGTCTCTGGGAAGATACTATCTTCCTTTCGAATACACATCGACACTCATCGTTGTTTTCATCGGCAATCTAGTGGCTGGTACCGCAATCATGATGCTCAGCAAATGGGGACTCAACGACGCCGAGCTTGAACGCCGGCTGGACGGACTTTCCGATGATGACGTCGAAACAGATCTGTCTTCGATATCGCGAGGCGGTAATACCAGCGGAGACACCATCGACTCGTTGAAGTTATGGATAAATTGGAGAAGTTGGCTTATTTTGTTTACAGGCTGCCTTCTTGCAGCCGGCACCAGAAAGCTGATTCCGCTAGAAATCGCGCCGTGGTGCACACTCTCTGCAAACTGGGCAACGACGGTTATTCTACTTTCCAGCGTCGTACTGACCAGATACTGCGAATACAGCAGCCGGTCCTGATTCTGAGCAGACAATATAAAATCGAGGCGGCGACCACCTTTTGGTGAACGCCGCCTCTTTCTCTACTAGCTGATTGTCTATCTGGTTACAGCTGTATCATCTTGAATCAACGCCTTCAGCTCATCGTTCTTCTGGGCGAACACAGCCTTCAGACGCATGTATTTGACTCGCACTTGAGTCCAGTCTCCGGACTCGCTGTAGGAGTTGATATCGGCAGCCAACCTTACCAGCAGACGCATGCCCAGAGCAGCAGAGGCGCCGTTGATTGAGTTGGCAAAGTAAGAGACCGATTCCGAGCTCTTCTTGTCGATGGAGTCCTGCATGCGCTCGATATAGGTGTTCATATTGCTGAGGAACAGCTTGCATATCCTCGTTGTCACTGCATCACCATAAAGCTCTTGCAGTGTGCCGGTGCTGAACGGTCGACCTTCAATCTTTAGCAAGACTGGATCTAGTTGAGCCAGCTCAGGTTCTTCTCCCTGCGCAACTCGAATGGCGTCTATAGATTCTCGTAACTTGGTCAAAGTAGCGCTCTTCGATATGCACTCGTCCATACCTGCGGCGATGCACTTGTCCAGTTCCTCCGCCTGCTCCTGCGACGACATTCCCAGAATGGGAACGCGATCGTGCGAGTAGGCTTGATTACTTCGGATTCGCCGGGCGGCTTCGAAACCGTCCATGACCGGCATATCACAATCCATCATGATCAAACCGTATTTATTGGATGACACCAGATCCAGTGCTTCCTGACCGTTGTTGGCGACATCCGCGTCGTAGCCGAGCCTCTCCATATGCGCTCGTAAGAGTTCCTGATTCAAGGGAATGTCATCAACGATGAGCACACGTTTACCAGAAAAAACTGCTTCTTCTTCGGCGTTGGAAGAGTACGGCACCAGTTGGGATTCACCAGTCAGACTCTCGGACAAGTAGTCGTCTTCGAGCTCTGAAGCCCCGCCCAACGCTTGCATCCGGGAATATGACGCGCTGGCTCTGCGGCGAGTGTTGGATCGGTCCGGTGGCGGCGCTGGTGGCACTTCGGATGGAACGCCACCGTCATCATACCCGTATTCTTCCGAGTAGCCGGTGTCGCCTGCTGCGACTTCCTCGACATACTCATCCGATTGCACTTGTGCACCATCACCTTCGCCGAGAGTTTCATCCTGATAATAGCCGGCTGAATCGGAGCCTTCCAACTCACCTTCGGCGCCCACATAGTTTGCGTCGTTTTCAGTCAATTCCCCATACTGCTCGCCGCCTGCTTCTGGCTCCAGTTGATAATCTTCCTGGTATCCTTCCTCCGACGCAGCACCTTCTTCTCCTTCGTTTTGATACTCATATTCCGGATAAGCGGTGGAGTAGTCGTAGTAGCCATCGGATTGGCCTTCTGCAGAGGCATCACCGTTGGATGGCGTGGCAGGTTCGCTGTATTGCGCAGCGGTTGCCGTAGGAGATTCTGAATCGCCACTCTCTGCGTCACCTTCCCAGAATTCGCCTTGCTCTCCTTCGGCTTCCGGCTCTGCCCATGGCTCACCGGCTCCCTCGCCTTCGCCGGCAGCTTTATCTTCTGTCACCTTAGACAGCTTGCCAAACAGAGATTCAGGCGATGCAGACGCTTCACTCTCAGGCTGAGCATGCTCGGAGTCAACGGGCTCAACAGCAGCCCAGTTTTCCGAAGCACTTTCTGGTTCCGAGGTGTTTTCGTGCTCTTGCAAAACCTCGACAGGTTCTTCATGCAGAGCATCCTCGGGTTGTTCTTCAACACCCTCATGACTGTCCGTATCCTGAGCGTGCACTGCTTCTTCAGGCTCAACTTCGGCAACTGTCTCCGGTGCCGCAATCTCGAGAGCCGGTTCATTCTCCGAACTCATTTGCGAATGACCGGAATCCGAAGATTCGGCATCGGAATGAGAAGGAGCCTCTATCATTGACTGGGACTGAGCAGAGTCCACCGATTCGTGCGACTGTCTTGCTGTTCCCACGTGCACCGGTTCTGCCGTACTTTCGTGATGCCGTGCCTCTGCTGGCGGAGCACTCTGATAAACGCTCGATTCTGTTGCACCATAAGTTGCCGGCGGCCTCGTCTCGGAGCTCGGAGCAGGCTCAAGACGAGGATCATGCTTTTTTCCGGCTTCCTCCTCTATCGAAGGTGCGAGTCCTGAAAGAATTCGCTGTACTCCAGTATTGGAGAGTCTATCAGCCAGATGCGCTAGTTGTGTGTGCGTATCGGCAACTTGAGAAATCTTCTCGTCGAGGGCGTTGCAGAGAGTCTCTATGTCGGCCTCTAGCTCAACCTCTTCGGACGTATCGGTCAAGAAGAGCACAACCCCACTCACCTGAGAATCGGTCGTAAAGGGTGTAGCAGAAGCATTGATCCAGACACTGCCTGCCCTGCTGGTGCCATGAATTTTCAGGCGCGTATTTGGGGTGGAGTCGCCGCGCAAGGCGCGCACCCAGGGTAGCTGGTCTACTTCGAGAACTTTGTTATTGGCGAAATCGGAAAACTCGAGCGACGTATTGGTCATACTGCGATGTTTTAAGAATTCGATGCCCAGGATTGACTCAGCAGTGTAGTTGTAAAACAAGATATCGCCCTTGGGGCCGGTCAGAATGGCGCCAATCAGGGGATTCGAAAGAATATCGCTCAGGGCGCGAGGGAACTCGAAAAGCGGATTAGCCGACTTGGAGGTGGATCCCAAAAGTGAGGCAATCGCCTGCGTAGCCGCATCCAGACCAGGTCTCTGTTCAACGCAGCTCTTTATCGACCCTATTGTTTGTTGAAGTTCGTTCAACCGGGTCTGCAAGCTGTTAACATGCCAGTTCCAATCATTACTCATATTATTCGCCACCTCCCTGGCGGGCTGAATCATGCCGAAGATCAACTCTCGGTTTGATCTCGAGATAGATCTCAACTCCACTTACCTTGTACCCCATTTAAGTGAAGAGAAACTTTTATCGGAATATTTGTCTATCTATGGTGCTAAAGATTCCTGAGATTGTGTGAACTCGCCTGCGGGGTGTCGGATAAATCGATTGCTCCCAAGTCGCCCGCGAACAGTCGTTCGCCTGGCCAGCAATGGAGGAGTCGAGATACGGATCGCGTCGCACTGAAAGTACGTTCGATGCCCAATAATCTCATGTAGCAAGAGACGCCCGACCTATGATGTTCGATCAATTTTTCGCATCATAGAGA
>CAYTDR010000207.1:4667-5919 GCA_964436185.1 uncultured Candidatus Obscuribacterales bacterium
GCGAACGACCGGGAGAGCCAGCTTCGCGCAGGCCGCGCCTACGCCCGCCTCAACTGACAACGGGCAGCGCTATCTGGCGGAAGCCATGCTGCGACAGCCTTTTTATCAGTCAAATTGTTTACGAGCTATAGCTGCAAACGACGAGAAAGGTCTGATTGACACCTTCTCTTGGGATCGAACTCATGCAGACGGCGGCGAAAAACGTCCAACTCTCGATAGGTTTTTTCTACAACCCAGAGCGGCAAACGCGAGTCTTTGCAAAGATACGGCAGCGAACCGGTCTTCACTGTCAGTTCATCGATGAATTCGAGGAACTTGATGCTGTTTCGGCAGCGAGGAACGTTGATGGCAAAACAGACTCCACTGCCGTTAAAGCGCAAAAGCTTTTGTTCACCTTGGAACGCTTTAGAGGTGGCGATCGTCACTGGCAGCTCGTTTCTGGATAGCCACCACTTGAGGCCTTCTGCCCATTCATTGAATCTGTTTGAAGGGATGAGGGATTGATGCTCGCAAAAACCATTTCTGCCAAAGAGGTGGAAGTAGATATCTCGGTGCAACTTGTTGGGAAATGTGCAGCGTTGGACCGCCATCGGGACTGGCGGACCAGAGAGGAGCACGTTGGAATGGTGGTAGTAGGCGTTCATCAGACCGGTGGTCAGATACCCAAACGCCACAGGACTTATGGTGCCTCGATTCTCGGAAGAGACAGTGAGCGGAGAAGAATATTGATGTTGCTGCTTAACGGGAAAGATCAGTTGCTTCGCCGGAGGCGACTCTACTCTGGCGGCAGAAAAGCTTCCCCACTTGAGAAACCCACGACCGAACTTCTCCCCTGCTTGCACAAAATCGTGCCAACTGAAAATAAAATCGCATTTTTTAGCTCGTTCGGTCATGATTGCGGGCAGATTGTTCATGTCGGCAATCTCTTCAGTGACCGTGTCCATCATCGGATTGAGCAGCGGCCAAACTTTCAGCTCGACGTTGACGATGGTGCCTGTCAGTCCGAAACCACCGCAAGTCAACTCGAATACTTCGGGGTTCTCCGTGCGCGATGCCCGAATTCTCCCATGATCAGGATGAACGAGCTCGATTGAAACCACCTGATTGATGAACGTTCCGTCCCTGAGATGATTCTTTCCATGCACATCCACTGCGACACAGCCACCAATCTCGATAGTTTGGTAGCCAGGCAGAATAGGCAGGTAAAAACCATGCTCCACGACGAAGTCGAGAAGCGGCCCAACGCGAACAC
>CAYTDR010000207.1:5929-10143 GCA_964436185.1 uncultured Candidatus Obscuribacterales bacterium
CTGTTCGCTTTTCTGTATCGAGCGCCAGGATCTTGTCCAATTGAGACAGATCAACCGAGGTCACACCGCGCTCGAAGGAGAGCGGTGCCATCGACATTCCGCCACCACGGGCAATGAACTTCTCCGCGCCAAAGGACGACTCTTCTTTCGCCACGGCGGTCGCCGAATCAGGCAAAGCCAACTTGCCGGAATGTCTTACACCGCCATCGAAACTAATAAATTCATGTTCCTTCACATCGCTCATCTCTTGCTCAGGGCTGCGCGTATGTATCCTTCTTGCTGATGATGTAGTTAGGGCGTCTGAGAGATGCTTTGTAGCATCTACCGACGTAGAGGGCAGCGAAGGCGAGCGATAGCCCGAAGTAAGCACAGCACATGGTAATTATACCTGCATCAATCCATCGTGACTCGTTGTAGACTCTCCAGACGCTCAAAGCGATGATGGCAAGAAACCAGATTGGAAACAGATAAACAGGAAGCTTGACGAACAGTGTCGAAGTGGAGAGAATCGCTGCAATCGCGAAAGTCACCATACTCTTGGGCGGAAAGTGAGAGACGCCACCAATCCGTGGATCTCGTTTGTAAGGTATGCCTTTTCGTTTGAAACCGACTCTGGCGATCGAGGCTCTGACAAAAGGATAAGCGGTTTTCTCCTGGATCATGGCTTCTCTTACTTCCAGCGTGAAGAGCGAAAACTCCGCCATGTCGAGAATGATGTCCTCATCTGCAAACGCTTGCAGAGTTCGATAAAAAACCTTGCGCAAGAAATTGATGTGAGTTGGCTCGGTTCGATCGGCTCGCTCACCATATACGATATCGTAGCCTTCCTCCTCATGATAGCGAAGGAAGTCCAAAATCATCTCCGGACGATCTTCCAAATCTACGTCGATAAAGGCAAAGAGGTCGCCTTTGGCCGATCGCAGACCACATTCGAGCGATCCTTTGTAGCCGAAGTTTCTCGTCATCGTGACGACATAAACCCAGGGATGCTCGGCTCGCAGCTCATTAATCAGAGCCAGGGTGCGATCGGTGGACGCATTGTTGGTGAATAAGAGCTCGACGTTGTATCGTTCTTTAAGCTTTTCGCGCACGCCATAGACGCGCTTAAAGAATTCCGGGAGCGCTTTTTCCTCATTGTTTACCGGTGTCATGATCGTCAGAGTCGGACGATCGAATTCAGATGCCATCGCTTGTAAAGAGAGTTCCTTTCAATTCTTACAACTGCGCGGGTTAGACCTCAATAGAATACGCGCCTCGCAACCATGAGGCATGTTAGCGAATTAATATCCGGCTCTTTGGTACGGCTTCTTCACGATTCCCGGCGAACTCTCAGGCAAAGAGACAACGGTCAGTTATTCCATGAAGTTCTTGAAAAGACTTACCGAAATCTTTGGGAGTCATTGAGGACATAACCGAAGTCTCCAACAGACAGAACGACGCAGCACATTATTCCCTGATTGGATTCAAACAAATTCTTGTTATGGGAAAACTTGGCTATTGTGATAAGCGCGGCCATTTAGAGGCTCGTCACTTGCTGGCAAATCTGTCCTCGTTCGTCCCTCGTCGCCATCAGCGAGCCAGTTTGAATGTGACTACTTCGAAGGATCTGCCACTCGATTTGTATTCACGGCTGCTTTGGAGAGAATAATCACACTTGATCGCCGCAAGCAATTGAGCGATTCTCAACTTTGCCGGCATCTTTACACTGTCGAGAACAGCCAAATCGTGCACCACGACCAGTGAAGGGCACTCCTGAGGATCCAGCGAATTGACCCATTTCATACACTGATCGATGATGGACGAGTCACGCCAGGTCTCTGCATACCCATCGGGAACGTTCGGCGCTACCGTCCCCTGCCTGGGGAAGGTATAGTATTTTGCTGGAGACTTCTGCTTGTGTTCGCTGTCCAGGTAATAAAGCAACGTACATGAGTCGTAGTCAGGCGCCACCAGGACTGCGCATGGTCCAAACTTGCCTGCGGCCAGATCGGCAGCGAAGGGTTGAAGTCCTGAGCGTCCGCCCTCGCCCAGATGCTGAATCTCCATATAATTTACGTAGACAAGCCCCGCGGAAGCAACTGCAATCAGTGCCCAACCGGCTTTTGATGGCATTCTCGAACTAATCCGCGTCCAACCGGCCACTGCAACAATACACCAGACGGTGAATGCAACTACCGAAAATGGAACGATATATCGCGTGTAGCCGGAAATAAATGGAGTGATGTAGCCTAGAGCACAGACGGCCACAAGCATATTGAGCAGGACAAAAATAAGCTCTCTATCGCGCCTCAATCGTTTTTTAAGCGCTTGAAGATTAATCCGCTCCGGAATCCGCGCTCGGCGGAGTGTGACCACCAGATATAATGGCACAATAACCGCACCACCCATGAGACCGAATAGCCACGGCAAAGGCAGCGTAGCAGCCAGATTGTTGGCCACCACGAAAGCAAAATCAGTCAGCGGTGTAGGGTCGGCCCAAAAGGTCCCGAAGGAAATGTGCCGCTTGAACTGAGGAAACCAGAAGAGGAAGGTCATTCCCGAGCAAGCCAGAGCCCCCAGGATACCCAGTATCTTGCGCCCATCATCCTCTTCTCTCACCAGCCATTGAACGACACAGAAGATGACGATCAAACCCATAATCATGATGGTCGAATAGTGAGTATAGAGCGAAACACTGCCGGCGAGAAACAGAAAGGCAAGCCGGGGCAGCGAAAACTTTCTCAAACAAGCGAAAAATGCCATCCACAGACAGGCTGTCAAACAAGCGAAGAGCGAATAGCCTCGCACTTCGTGTGAGTAGAGCACCGCCAGAGGCGAGACGCTGGCGAAGAATGCGACGAGAAGAGCCTTTTTAGTGTCATGCAGAATCATTCGAGAGAAAGCGAACGCGACTGGAATGAGTAAGATGCCGAAAATAGTGGAGACTCCCGGCACTATATTCGGTGCGTTGCCGAACAGACGAATCCACTGCTGCACAAGCAGATGATAGAGTGGTGGATTGTACTCGTAAAGAGAGATGCGATTAAGAAGCTCTGAAATGTCGCCCGCGCTGGCAGCATAGATAGTGACGACATCATCCTGTCCGACTCCCGCCGAAAGCAGCGGAAGCCGCAATAAAATGCCTACAACTATGATGACCGACAATATGACCCACGGAAAACGGTCATTTCTTGCTGAGATGTCCATCGTCCTTAGAACCTTCTCCAAGGTTCGCTCTATCGTCGTTGCTCTCCTCAGAATCGACGATTTCGCTCTCTGTGTTAATGGGAACGAGCTTTTCAGCCGGGGCTTGCGGCTCTACGGGTTCCGGTCTGCGGTATTCCGGCGGATGCGGCAGCTCATCGGGATCGCGCGGTATCTCTCCGGGTACGGTTCCTCGCTGACGATGACGGTTAAGTACTTCTGCAAAGAAGAAAGCCATTATCAGCACCGATCCGGCCAAGCCAAGGAAATAGTAATGTTGGTTGACGAGGAAGGCAGCGATTAAACCAAGAATACCGGATGCACCATATATCAGATATGCCACTTTCTTCTGAGATAATCCAGCCTGCAGCAAGCGGTGATGGATATGCCCGGCATCGGGACTGAAGATCGAACGGCCGGCAGCCATTCTCCGCACTACTGCCCACGATGTATCAAGGAGCGGGAAGAAGAGCACGAGCACTACAAGAAGCACGGTCGGCACAATGACCGTGGCTGCCGCAGCGCCTTTGATTACTCCAGTGATCGAGATGCATCCAAGGATGAATCCGACAAGATAGGCCCCTGAATCACCAAGAAAGATTCTGGCAGGATTGAAGTTCCAGCGCAGGAAGCCGAACAAAGCACCACCGACGACAGCTGCCATCAATGCCGCATACGGTCTGTCAATGCTGTCGCCAAGAGCGATACTCCAAATCGTCATCGCCGCAATTGCACATACGCCGGCGGCAAGGCCGTCCATGCCATCGATTAAGTTGACAGCGTTGGCTACACCCACCAGCCATAATACTGTGATGGGCAGGCTCAAGAAACCAAGTTCAATGGGTATACCGCCCTGGATTGCCATGAAACCCAGATTGATATCCATGTTCATGGGAATAGGAATTGATTTGATCCGCACCCCAAGCGAATATGCAACACAGGCAGCGAGAACCTGGACGATGAATTTGTCGCGCGCCCGCAAAGACTCAAGGTCATCAAGCAACCCGAGGACGAAGACGAGCGTGCCACCA
>CAYTDR010000208.1:0-10136 GCA_964436185.1 uncultured Candidatus Obscuribacterales bacterium
TCTTGGCAAAGAGGTAATTGTAGAGCGCCGTCCTCGCCGTACCCAGATGCAGGTTGCCGGTCGGCGATGGCGCGATTCTAACTCGTACTTCAGTCACAGGATCTCTCCATCTCAAGCTGTTTTCGTAAACCCGCTTCTTTCATTGCGAAACGGTTTTACGTGTTCCATGATACAGCGAATATTAAGAATAAGAGATTCTAACAGATTGACAACCAAAAAGGCGAGTAGCGCACTTGACGGTTACGTTTCGAAAACCACCAGATGCAGGCAATCAGCGATGAAATTGATCAATTCATACGCACGGTATCATCGGCGGTGTCATGCATGCTGTTCGAAAATCAGATGCGTGCTCTGCAATCGTCCTGTCAAACGATTATTGAATGCCGAGAACAAAGCAGTCGACCACGCCTACGCCGGCTGAGATCATATTGAGCTTGCGGGCTGCGCCCATGGAAAGATCGATGACTCGATTGCCGTGGTACGGACCCCTATCGTTGACCTTAACAATGCACGATTTTCCGGTTTTCCTGTTGCTGACCAGCAATTGGGTGCCGAACGGCAAAGTTCTGTGAGCCGCGGTCATGGCGTTCATGTCATAGCGATCGCCTGCCGAGGTTTTCCGTCCGTGAAAATCATCTCCGTACCATGAGGCCGGACCGGTGAAGCACTCATTCGCGCTTGAAGGATTCGAGCCCGAAGCTATCGCATCCGCGTATTTGACATATGCGGTCGGGACCAGCGGCGCACCGACGGCGGCTCTAATGGTGTTGGCAATTTTCAGACTGCAACCCAGCGCGATGTCATCTTTGTCCTGTCCCTGCGCTATTGGTGGGTCGAACGTGAGAATGGTTTGGTTACCGGCTCGAATGATCGCTTGACCACCGGCACGAGATGGCAATATCTCTTGGACGCTCTCTTTTTTGAGCTTGAAGACGCTGCCAATCTGAGAACTCAGTTGTTCTGCCCGGTCAGCAGGTGAACCACCATTGGCGGCATCAGCATGGAAGGTGACCACGTCTTTTCCGTCGATGCCGACGGAGGCCTTCTCTTTGCCGTCCTCTTCCCATACTGTCGAGACCACTTCCGGGTCCATCCATGTATTAGCGGCCTGACATGAGCCGGCCGCTGCAAACAGAGCCAACGCCGTAGCTGACACTGTTCCTAATAGGTAATTTTTCTTTTTAATCACGATCTCCAACTCCCAGACTGAATATCCCGCCAGACTCTCGGATTCCGTTTGCCTTTTTAAGGGCTGGTTTCTGAGGGCCTCCCCCTTGTGCGAGTTATCTGTTCTGCAGATCCTCTTCTACTGTTCTGACTACTTACGAATAAGTGTTACTGTCGAATCGCTCAAACTGCATTTGATGTATCTGCATTGCTCACGACAGCGTTTGTTTGGAGCACGGGGAAACTTACCAGAACAACTCGCCGTCAGTCAAAGGGGTCTTGAAAACCCGTAGTTTTCCCAGAAAACCGGCATTTTTACCTAAGCTTCAATTTTGTTAAGGGGAGTGGGGTTGACACCGACCACGGTTATACGGATCGTGCCTCCAAGGTATATATCGGTTGGGCCGGTCTTGCCTTTGATGATGAGACCGGGCTAATCTACTCTCCGAAAACCACGAGACAGGCGGGGATTGTAAATTAGTGTAAAAGAGTCGAACTTTGGATTATATTTTATTATCCGACCCTTTACTTCCCGGTTGTGGATAGCCAGCAAACAAGCTCACCAAGCCAGTTTCGAGGTGCGAAAAAATCTCTGTCATTGTATTGGGTGCCGACGGACGAACTTCGTGTTTGTTGACATCTGAAGTTGATATATCAGACGGCGTCTGCTCTCTTAGTTGTCGCCTATTTCTTGCATCCAATCGTCTGATATATCGAAATTGGCGAAGACACTTTGGACGTCATCATGGTTCTCAAGATGATCAAGCAGTTTGAAAAGCTGCTTGGCCACGTCGCGATCAGAAACCTCGACTGTGGACATAGGATCCATGTTCACTTCTGCAGAGCGAACCTTGTGACCGGCATTGGTGACCGCTGTTTTCACTGATGAAAGTATCTCGGGAGGACAGATGACTAGCGCATGGTCAGCGGGCTCGACTGAGAGATCAAGAGCACCAGCTTCGCTGGCCGCCAGAAGCAACGAGTCCTCGTCGAACTCTTTATCCTTTTCTACTTCTATCTCGCCACGTTCTTTAAACATCCAGTTGACGCAGCCGCTGTCTCCCAGGTTCCCTCCGTACTTGGAGAAATAGCTCCTGATGTCGCCGGCCGTTCTATTTCTGTTGTCCGTGCAGCACTTGACGAGAACTGCCACTCCACCGGGTCCATATCCTTCGTAGACCAGTTCTTCCATGTCGTCGGCAGAACCAGCACCAGAGCCTTTCTCTATTGCTCTGTCGATGTTGTCATTCGGAACTCCTTCCGCTTTTGCTCGTTCAATGGCGTCGCGGAGCCGGTAGTTCGAGCTCGGATCAGGGCCACCGAGTTTGGTGGCAACTATAATTTCTCTCGACATCTTTGCATATATAGCACCGCGTTTTACATCGGTAACTGCTTTCTGCCGTTTGATCTTTGCCCATTTCGAATGACCAGCCACTGACCTGTCTCCTTCATATTGTATGACGCGTGTTTTCTTTCCATATATTGTCGGTCCTTGTCAGCTCGAACTGAAAGGAATTGATCCGGATGTCTCCCTACCTTTATATATAAGAACAGGGAATTTCAAAGTGTTACATATTTAACATCAGATTCGCACTGCTGGCAACGAATTGCGTGTGAGAAGCACTAAATTACTTCCGTGTTTTTCCTGTATTCCAGCAGGTTCTTGGGCTTCACTGGCTGCCAGTAATTTGGAAATTGTAAGTGCGAGCGATAATATTGAGAGCGGCCGGCTCAGCAGTATTTTAAAAAGGAACCTTTGCCCGATGGGGCAACGTACTGGCGCCTGCTAAAATCCATCAGCGGGCAGTAACATACCTATCATTCGTCGGAGAATGTCATGAACTTTAGAAAACTGCATCTCTCACTGGGAATCTCGCTTCTTGCGTCGACAATTGTGTCGCCTTTCGTCATTGTGGAAGAAGCACGAGCAGCAGTGGATTTGGACAGACAACTGCTGGCGGCGGCCAAGAAGAAAAAGACCTTCAAAGTGCGGATCGAGCACGAAGTAGTGGAAGCAGATGATCTGATGTTGAAGGGTAAGTACTCGGATGCAGAGGGACTTTATAAAGCAGTTCTGAATAAAAACACCAGTTCGATTCCAGCAGCAGTCGGCTATGGCATGGCGATGGCGAAACAGTTCAAGCTCGATGCTGCCGAAGAGCAGTTCAAAAAAGTGCTGCAGCAGGATCCGAAAAACGCCATGGCTCATGCTGGTATGGCGATGGTCATGTATAACCGCCTGCAGTCTTCAAACCAAAACATAAGATCTAATCGTGATGCCATTCTTTCCAATGCGGAAGCAGAATGCAAACAGGGTCTGGCTGTCGATCCGGGAATGCCGGAGGCGCACTACACGCTAGGCAATATTCATAAAGCGCAAGGTCGAATCGATGAAGCGTTCAACGATTTCAAACAAGCTGCACAGCTCGACCCTCAGTATTCTGAGGCGTTGACCGGTATGGGATTGATCCATTTATTGAAGGACGACTACGCTAATGCAGTTTCCAACTTCAAACAAGCAATCCAATATGCGCCAGGAAATTCGACTGCTCACTATGGTTTGGGTCGAACCTATTTCAAACAAGGTCTGATGGACGAGGCGCTGAAAGAACTGAATACGGCGCTCTATCAGCATCCACAGAGTGCTCCTGTGAAACTTACGCAAGGCGAGATTTATGCTGCGCAAGGAAACACTGTCGGTGCCATCGGTGCATTTCAAGAAGCAATTCGAATCAAACCGGAAACACCGGAAGCTTATTTGAATATCGCTGACATCAGAGAGACTCGTGGTGATATGGAGCTGGCAATTTCTCAGCTCCGCTCTGGTATTGAGCTGATGCCTGACAATTCAGTCTTGCATCAACGCGTAGCCGATCTGTCGCTCAAGTGCGAGAAGTTGGATGATGCAATCAAAGAGTATACGAAGGTCCTCGATGTCCAACCTCAAAATGGTGAGGCCGCTCAAGGCTTGACTCGCGCATACTATTTGAAGGCCAACAAGGAAGCTGGCAGCGCCTTCTTTGTCTCCAACGAGTTCGAGTCCGCCAAAGCCATGATCGATAAGACTGTGGCCATGAATCCGAATAATATGGAACTGAGACTTGCTCAAATGAAACTGCGAGCAATGATGGGTGAGCCTGTTGATTTGTCGCAGGTCGGACCACCGCAAACAGATGGTGAGCGAGTCGCCTATGCCGAAGTTCTACTAGCCCAGAATAAATACAAAGAAGCTGATGAACAGCTCAATATCGTCATCAACGGCACCAAAGATGCAAAAGAGTCGTTTGCGGTTGCTGATCTGGCGCTAATGATCAAGGACATGAAGAATGCCGAAGCTGCCTACAAGAGAGCCGGCACTTTCCCAGGCGGCGAGCAGAGAGCGAAGCGCGGACTCGATCAAGTTGCTAAAGCAAAAGAAGTGGCCAGACAGGATCTGACGTTGGCCGATGATCTTTCTCGCAAGAAACAATTGGCATCCGCTATAGACAAGTATCATGCTGCGATCTACGAAAATCCGAGAGTGCCAGATGCTCATTACGGATTGGCTTCGGCACTGGAAAGAAACAAACCAGCCAGCAAAGATCTGAGAGAGGCCATTGTGCAGTACAAAGCATATATCACGCTCTCTCCGGATTTGCCGCCAAAAGAGCTGGACAAGCTGAACAAGAAGATCATCAAGCTTGAAGAACGCGCATACAAAATGGAACAGAAAGAAAGACAAGAAGGACGACACTAGCCCGAGACTGGTGAAGAGCCGTGAAAAATTCGGACACCAGGCAGTGCATCGTAAACTCAAAACTTCTTCCGGCTGGCAGCCCATACCGCTCACTCAGGACGACTCCGGTTGTCGATCCACAAGCAGATGCGAGTCATGCCTTGCTCAGCAACTGCATTGAGACTCGCAACACGGCAACTCAATTCCACGGTTCGCATTGATGCAGATCGGTGTCGAAAGCGAAAGAAATTTCAGCTAGCTGAAATGAACTGCAATGGAATGCTTTCGAACTTGTAGCGAGAACTGCATAGGTACTAGAATAGTGAGCGTGGGAAAGTGGGATAACAAGAAAGTAACGGTCTACGGGCTTGGTCGCAGCGGAATGGCTGCGGCGCGCTATCTCGTCCATCATGGCGCTAAGGTCTTTGTTTCTGATTCGGCCAGCGAATCAACAGTATCGGAAGCGACAAAACGAGAGCTAGACACGCTGGGTGTGCGCTATGAGTTTGGCGAGCACAGCATCGAGGCGATTCGCTACGCGGACTTCTATGTAACCAGCCCGGGAATTCCGCCCACTTCCGATGTCATCCAGATGTCGCGAAATACAGGACGGGAAGTAATTTGTGATATCGAGCTTGCTGCTCGAGACACGAAGACTCCCATCATCGCCATCACCGGCACCAACGGAAAGTCGACCACTACTGCGCTTATCTCTCACATCCTCACCACGGGTGGCAAGCGGGCTCCAGTGGCGGGCAACATCGGAATTCCGATTCTCAGTCTTGTTGATGAAGAGCTCGATTACCTCGTCGTCGAGATCAGCTCCTTCCAACTCACCTACTGCCCGACGTTTGCACCATATATAAGTGTTTGGCTCAATTTAACGCCGGATCATCTCGACTGGCATGCCAATCTCGATGAGTACATTGAAGCGAAGCAGCGCCTGTTCAGGAATCAGTTCATCAATCAGCATGCCGTTTTGAGCATGGACGATGCAGTAGTTGCAAACACGGCTACGGTTGCGGAAATATTTCCGTTCTCTCAAATAACGGAACTGGAAGAGTGCCTTCAGGGCGCATATATAAGTGATGGTTTCATCTGCTGCCGGCGCGGCATGGCAGATGAAGTTCTCCTCACCACAAAAGAGGTTGGCATAAAAGGCAGCCACAATCTGGAAAATGCACTTGCCGCTACCAGCGCTGCTGTTCTTGCTGGAGCAAGCTTCGATACCATCACCGAAAGCCTAAAAACGTTTAAAGGTCTCGAGCATCGACTTGAGTATGTCGACACTATCGATGGTGTTCCTTTTTATAATGACTCTAAGGCGACCAACACCGTCTCTGCCATTAAAGCTCTTGAATCTTTTCCGAATGAGCAAGTAGTTCTTATTGCAGGCGGAAAAGACAAAGGTACCTCCCTTACAGATTTTGTTCATGTTGTCAGAAAATGCTGTTCTGCTGTTATCCTTCTAGGAGAAGCTACAGGGCGATTCAAGCACGAAATGAACCAGGGAGGTGTGCAGACTATATATACGGTAGCCTCCCTCGAGGAAGCCGTTGAGCTTGGCGGGCAGCTTAACTTAGGTCCCGTGGTGCTGTCTCCTGCTTGCTCCAGCTTCGATATGTTCAAGAATTATGAGGAAAGGGGGCGTGTCTTTAAAGATATTGTCCGCCAGAGGCTCAAAGAGGTCGCGTCGTCGGCGCAATCCTGATGACGAAGAACTGATTCAGAGCCCGGCTAAAAGCGAGGAGCCTCACTTTCGTGGGCTTCCACATCGTGGGATAATCTCTGTCGTGCTCACTCTCAGCCTCTTCGGGTTGATGGTAGTTTTCAGCGCATCGGCTTCGGAAGCGCTTCATTCGTATCACGACGCCACCGCTTATTTGCGCAAACAGACAATCGCTTGCATCATCGGTCTGTTTTTGATGTTCACTATTAGTCGATACGACTATGTGAATCTCAAAAAGTTTGCATGGCCGCTTGGTTGGTTTTCGCTCATTCTTTTGGCACTAACTATGGTGCCTGGACTTTCCACTACATCGTTTGGATCTTCCCGCTGGTTGCAGATTGGTCCGTTCCAGTTCCAGCCATCCGAAATGGCGAAGATGGCCACCATCTTACTTCTCGCTACTGGCTTGAGCAAACACTTTTGGTGGCAGAGGCAGTGCCTCTTCCGCATCGCGCTGATCATGAGCATGGCGGCAATCGTCGTGAAACAGCCCGATTTGGGCTCAACCTTGATGATCCTGTCAGGGTTGATAGTGCTGCTTTTTGTCACAGGAATGAACGCCGTATTGATGGGTGGTTCGCTGGTCGGTGGCGTGGCGCTCGTTTGGACTAAAATTGTTAATACACCCTATCAAATGGCTCGCATTGATAGCTGGCTCAATCCTTATCTGCACCCACAGAAAGAAGGCTGGAACATCATCCAGGCACAACTGGCGATTGGCTCCGGTGGCTGGTTTGGCGTCGGCCTCGGCCGCTCGTTGCAAAAGCTGCATTATCTTCCGGTTCAGCATGCTGACTTTATCTTTGCCGTCATCGCCGAGGAGCTCGGGTTCATCGGCTGCATGACTGTAGTCTCTCTCTTTGCCATATTCGGTTTCTTCGGCTTCCAGATTGCTTTTAGCGCACGAACGCTCTTCGGACGTCTTCTCGCTATCGGCATTACGAGCTCTATATGCATTCAAGCCGCTGTCAACATCATGGTCACCACCGGACTTCTGCCAGTCACTGGTATCACGCTGCCCTTCATCAGCTATGGTGGAAGCTCGTTCGTGATTACGTTGGCGATGGTCGGCGTGCTCCTCTCTATATCCAGGGACAAGACTGAAGCTGATCCTGATGGAGAAGAAGAGGAAGGCGACGAAGGCAAAGAGATGCCTGCACAGATCTTTGCCCATCCGAAAGGAAGTTTGATACCGAAATGAGTGGAATTCGAATTGTTCTGTCCGGCGGAGGCACCGGTGGACATGTTTATCCTGCCTTGTCGGTGGGAGAACAGCTCATGAAGGATCCTGACGTCGAGTCCATCCTATATATAGGAGCGTCGGGTCACCTGGAAGAGAAGGTGTCGAAAGAGCTTGGTCTGGAATTCGTCGGATTGACTGTCACTGGTATGCCGAGGAAACTTTCGCCGGCGCTTTTGGGCTGGACATCACAGATCTTGAAAGCAGCGATCGAGACTCAGGGAATCTACAAGAAGTTTCGACCTACAGCTGTTCTAGGAACCGGTGGATACGCTTCAGCACCCGCGCTTCTGGCTGCTATGCAGGGCGGAATTCCGTTTGCTGTTCATGAGCCGGATGCGCATCCGGGGCTCGTCAACAAGGCGTTTTCTCGCTGGGCGAGTCTCGTATCCTGTGGAATGGAGGGCGCCCGCAAGCGCCTTGCACATAAGGATGGCAAGCTGAAAGTCTTTGGCAATCCAATTCGAGCCAGTTTCGTCAATCCACCTGCTCGCCTTGATGCGTGTCGTGAGCTGGGGCTGGCGACAGACAAACTAACCCTTGTAGTAACAGGCGGTTCCCAGGGGGCACAAGCGATCAACGAGGGGATTATCGATATATTGCCGTCGCTGCTCAAGGACGAAACTGAGATTCAGATCGTCCACCAATGCGGTGACAAAAATATAGATCAGATTCGCTCGTCACTTCCGACTGACATATTGAACCATCCTCGATACTACTTGAAGCCGTACTTCTCTGATCTGTCGATTGCCTATGCCTGTGCCGACCTCGTCGTTTGTCGTGCTGGAGCGATGACCATTTCAGAGCTGGCCGCTTGTGGCGTTCCGGCTATATTCATTCCATATCCTTTCGCCGCTCAAGATCACCAGATGCATAATGCCCGTTCACTCGCCGAAATCAAAGCTGCAATCGTAATTCCGCAGAAAGAGCTGACGCCGGACTCACTCCTGCACAATATCAAAAGATTATTCCAGGACAAGGCTGAGCTGGAGTCGATGAAGGTGAACATGAAAGCACAGGGAAAACCGGATGCTGCTCGCAATCTCGCCGATCAGTTGAAGCTGCTTAGCAGGCAAACCGGCATTTGAGTCGGTGGTAGCTTTCTGGTTGGTTGGCGCCGCAAACGATGTTCGACTGTACCCTCGAGTCAGTCGACAAGCCGATGTTGAGTGCTGTCAGCGGACGCGCCAAGAGACATTCAACGCGCACGAGTCGTCAAGAATCGTGCTTAGAAGCTGAACAGACGAAATCAGCTGACGGTTTTAAACCGCATGTACTGGTCGGGGAATGCTGGTGACGGATCTCTGAATCTGCAACGTCGCAGATTTGCGCTCGATGTCGGTCACGATAGCTTCCATTTCACGAACCATATCAATGGCTTCGTGATCATCTCCCTGATTTCGTATTACAACGTCTTCCAGCTCTTTGATTGCCAGAAGTAGTGGATTATTGTTGAGGGGAAAGGACATATTCCTAGCCTGTGATCGCCTTTTGCCAGTGAACTGATCTGCCATTCGATCATTCTGGTCGACTATAACACGGGTACTTGAGTTTTGAAGAGGTTAATTTATATAAGACGCCGGTAATGTGGATTGTGCCTGCTTTAAGCGCAGCCTGTCCGGCTTGCAAGATGACCAGCGATACATAAATCTTATCCACGCTTGCGCGTTTCTAATCATAGATTGACAATATTCCAAAGTGTTGTGAGATGATCTAAAACAATTTCTGGTGTTTATCGTTTACATATCGACTCCGACCATAATGGCGGATAAAGGGGGAGTCAAAATGTTCAATCTTTTTGCACGTGTTTTTTCTTCTAAAGTATTCAAGAAAGACCATGTGGGCATTGATCGCATCTCGAATCTCAAATCCAAGCAAGAGTTTGTATCTTTTGACGACAAGGATGTAAAGATAGAGATCGCTATGGAAGCTCGCGATTTGTGGGCAAGAAAGAAGGACCTGTTGAGTCGAGCCAAACAGCTTGAGTTTGGTGACAGCTGGCGGTCTAATACGGTCAAAGGAAAGCAGCAACGCATCAGCCGGACTGACTTGAAACTTCAGGAAACTCGCGATCGCGCTTTGAAAAGCGGGGTATGGGAGATCGAGACCTATTGAATATTTTTTCATTCAATTTGCAAATTCGCTCGTTCACCCATTTTGGAGCTTGGAGTGAGCGATGGATTTAGTTTCGACTGTTGCGATAACCACTACGGTTCTGGCTGTGCCAGTGGTACTTTTAGCCGGAACCGGAATGTGGTCGCGAGCAAGAACGAGAAGGACGGCTC
>CAYTDR010000209.1:0-10134 GCA_964436185.1 uncultured Candidatus Obscuribacterales bacterium
ATTCTGGTAGCAATTACGGTTTTGTCAGAGTAACCGAATGTGGTGATCCCTGCGTCGTTGAATCGGGTTGGTTTCTCCCATAGCAGAGGTCCGGCTGTGAAACCTGGGGATAGCTTCCAATCGATCTTGGTGGGCATGCCGGCTTCACCGCAATCTTTATAGTAAATGTGCCAGTGAGGCTCGATTGTGAAGACGGCAGCCACACCGAACTCTTTGCCTGGTTCGATGGCTGTGGTATCAGCTTTGAGTTCGACTTTTACGTAAACAGGCTGCTTCTTTTCCGCTTGGGCGAAGGCAGGCGGAGTGAGAAGAGCAGTTCCTTTACTCATGAGGGCTATCTCGTCGGAGATGAACGACGCAAGCGCCACAGCGACCATCAAAACGCTAGAGAGAACAAGAGCTTTTGCGAATAAGAAAAGTTCGTTCAGTCTGCTTTTACTAGCTAAAGTCGAGATCTTCATTCTTTGCCTCTGTCCTTCTCCAATCATAGTTTGACGTCAAAAGGAACTGCGTTCAATTGGGCGATTTTCGAATAAACGCTGGCACTCTGCCTGAGCGTTCTCTCCTGCGTCGGGTAGCTGACTCTCACGAGTCCAAATCTAGGAGACAGTCCCTCCGACCATTCGAAATTGTCTAGCAGTGACCAGTGAAGGTAACCCTTAACCTTCACGCCTTGCTTGATTGCCCGATGAACCTCTTTCAAATGTGCCACCAAATATTGAATGCGATCTTCATCGTCGAGCGACCAGTCACCTGTGCTCAAGCTGTCTTTGAACGTTTGAGCAAATCCGTTTTCTGTGATGATTACGTCCTTCTCTTTGCCGTCGCGTCCAATCGAATATGGTTTCAGTTCTCTGGTCAGCACTCGGAAAAGCCCTTCCGGATAGACTTCCCAACCCAGGCTGTTTGTCTTCAAGTCTCGTCTTGTCGACGATTGTCCGAACAGATCGATTGGCCAGCCTGGTTTGAATCGCGACATGTCGCGCGTGTAATAGTTAACTCCCAGGTAATCCTCGCTTCCTTCCAGCCCCTCGATTTCCCCTTCGAGCGCTCTCATCTCTTTGAACATTCTCAGAGGACCGGGCAGCCGATAGAAGCCGTTCTTTATCGATGATGGGAAAAGATGATTGAAAACTGCGTCTCGTACGGCGCATACAGAATGGTCCATAGGATTGAGCAAGTTTTCAGGCGCGAACGGTCTCCAATGGTTGGCGAAACCTATCGGATTGTCATTCTTCGCCTTGAGAACAGCATACGCCAGGGCGTGACCGGTCAGCATGTTTCGTACGGCAGTGAACGCTGATAGATAGTCGCCCTTGTGCCCTGGCGTCCAGAGCCCGGCTACGTAGCTTTGATAAACATAAGCCAGCGGTTCATTGATAGTAATCCAGTAATCAACGGCATCTCCGAACTCTTCTGCGATGAGCTCGACAAACGCTCGAAACTCGGATGCTGCTCGTGGTGAGGTCCAGCCGCCTTCATCGTGCAACCAAGTGGGCAAGCAGAAATGGAATAGCGTGGCAAAACTCTTGATTCCGGACTGCTTCAAGTCATCGATCAGGCTGCGATAGAATTCAACCACCGCTGAGTTGAGCTTGCGTTTGATTACGCCCGTACCAGGCTCTTCCGGAAAGAGCGAGGGCCAATTAAAGCTAAATCGAAACGCATTCAGATTCATCGAACGCAAAAGGTCGATGTCCTTCTGGTAGCGGCTGATGAACTGACATGCTGCCTCGGCAGTCGTACCATCCAAAATGCGGCCTGGTTCCGACATCCAGACTGACCAGTCTGATAACTTAGATTGCATTTCCGAGGGACAACCTTCGATCTGGAAATGTGAGGTTGAGGCACCCCAGAGAAATTTATCTGGAAATGTTAGTTGGTCTGAATTTGCCATATCCCTTGGAATGACGGTAGCCTGCATGGATCTATCCTAAATTCAAGAATAATCTCATCCTGACATGCAAGTAGCAGAAAATCAGTTTTGTTAATTTTTTTCGATTATGAGCCATATGGACTCGTGCTCAGGTTACTGTAGCGCAATCCTGCCACTGGGTGTTGGTTACAAACTGCTTGACTGAGAAATTGTTTGACTAATTCAAAGTCGACCCTCAATGAGTTGACTTCTGCTCACCGAGTCAACGCAAGCTCTAAGCCACTGTCGCTTGTCGCGTGGCTGACTGCGCTCAGCCAGAATACCTTGCTGGTGATTCTTTGCCTGGTAGCTCTCAACCTGGTCTGTTTCTGGCAGACGCTGACCGGCTACTTTCTTGCCGATGATTTTGTCCATGTCGCCTACTTGCAGAAGGTTTTCCATGGCCATCCTGAGCTGCTTCTGGAGAATTTCTGGACAACCTGGATGCAAACGGAAGGGACCAAGTTCTACCGGCCCTTCATCTCACTGACGCTCGCCTGGGATTTTCTGATCTGGGGGGCGAATGCCACCGGATTTCACATCAGCAACTTTGTTTATCAATGTCTTTGTTCGATTGGACTGTTTTTGCTTGTGCGCAGCATATGTGCGTTGCCTGAGTCGAACGTATCTACTCTGCCGCAGTCGCGTTTGCAAGCGATAGACACGACGGCTGACGCTGACTCTGGAAGCATCACTCATGATACGGAGATAACGGCCGCCGAGGAAGAGACAGTTCACTCCATTAACTTTCCTACGTTCGTCGAATCAAGCTCTCTCCGTCCTTGTGCACCGGCGCGAAACGGAATTGAGTCGTGCCTACGGTCTAAAGATGGAGCCCTGATCGCGCTCATTGCTGCCGCGCTCTTCGCTGTTCACCCTCTTCATCCGGAGGTGGTCAGTTGGATTATCGCTCGTGTTGACTCTGTGTGTTGTTGCTTCTATCTTTTTTCCTTCTGGCTCTACATCTTGGCCGTCAGGACGGCGGATAGGAGTCGCAGTAAAGCTTTTCGTCTTTTGTCGATTTTTCTTTTCGCTATCAGTTTGATGTCGAAAGAGATGGCCGTGACGCTACCACCGGCGGTTACACTTCTATTCATCATCTATCCGCGCAAGAACGAACAAGGTGCAAAATCGAATGCATTGAGCTTTTGGACGAGAGTTTTCTCGGCCTTCAAGGAGTCATCATGGCTGTGGGTAACGGTGATTCTCTACCTTGTGATTCGAACTCTGGCGCTGGGGACGCTGACTGGAGGCTATCAGGGCTCCATCGGCGAGGGTCTGTCTACGTCGCTCATGTCCAGAGTTTTCAGCCGCGAATCTTTTTTCCGCGTTCTCTTTCCGCTTAACCAGACCCAGTTTCTAATCAGTCCAGGAAAGTCTTGTGCAAGAATTTGTTTGAACATCATGGCTGTGGTTTATGCAGTTTCTGCGGTTTTGTTGATGCTGCGACTGATGTTTTTAAAAACCGAGCGGAAGGTGCTCCTCATCATTCTATTCTCGCTCATCTGGTTTGCACTGGTCATGGTGCCTGCAATTCCAGTATGGAATCTCACCGACTCGTTGCAGGGCTCCAGGTTCATCTACATGGGGACGGCTCCCTTGTGTTTGCTTTTGGCCGCGATTCTTGTTCCCTTCTCAGGACAAACCTTGATGGACCAGGAGAAGCGATCGTTGGTGCGAGAACCAGCACTACTCCACACGCCTGGAGGGAACGCAGGGCTATCTCCCGACCTTTCTCCTTCCTCGGGAATTTTGAAAGTCCTTCCCTGTGCGACGATCAATGCTGCCGCGGGTTTTTCCATTGCGATTGTGGCTGTCTTCTCGTTCGTCGCATTCATCAACAATACTGCCTGGGCGCACGCTGGTACTGAGCTCAAGAAGTTGAGACAGCAAATTGAGATCGCTGTTTCAGGGCTTTCCAGCAGTCAATCACTGGTACTTTTGAACCTGCCCCACACCCACAACGGGGCTCACATGCTCTACAACGCAGCCACTCTCTCGGTATTGCTGGAGCCACCTTTGACCCGGCGCAACCTGATAAAACGAGTGGTGACTTTTGAGCCTGTGCTCTTTGGCGACGACGACCTTCTGCGAATCGAGCGCTTGAAAGCGATGATTGTTCAGCCGGAGCGATTTGCCATCGCTCGCTGGGATCGTCGAGCTATGCGGATTAACGCGCTCAACCTCTCTCTCGATGAGAAGAGCGTCGAGCTTGCCGGTGGCGCCCAGGTGCCTCAGCCGGATAAACTGCTTGCCAGTCCTGTCACCGATGTGTCGTCCTGCGGAACTGATTTCCTCGATATCGAGTTGACTGCCTCACCTTCACCTGGTGTCACTGAAGTGCCTGTCGCCATCCAGTGGTCGAGTCCGTCTTCTCCCTTCCCGTCGTCCGAGCGGAGCTTCGTAAAGCCTGTTCCCGCAGATGGCAAGCCTCAACGAATTAGAATACACGTGTCAGAACGCAAGTCCTGGGTAATGTCGGAGAGAATCCACCGCCTCTACATCTGGTGCCCCGTGAAGGGGCATCGAATTCAGATCTCGAGAGTGAGTTGTCTGGGTGGTGCGAATATGATACCGGCGATTAGCGCAGGTTCACGCGGATTTGTCGAAGACGAAGGAGGAGTCGTGCGGACCTCAAGCGCCGTCGGAACCTTCAGCTACGATGTGTCAAAGATTCCGGGGGCAGTTGGTGCGATTTATGAGGTCTCCCAGCCTGATGCCTGGTTCGAGCATTACTCCGGGACATACAGAGACGATAAGCCGTGTGACAAGGTGTCTGCGCGTGGGCGGTTCAATGCGAAATCTATGGCAGAGGCGGAATTCGACATCTCGTCCCTGCCTGGGTCCGGCTTCTATGAGCTGCGTGTTGCTGCGGTTGATCGAGACAACAAGATTGTCGGCTATTTCTCGGATCCGATCATGTTCCAGGCGCGTGTTGCCGCTGGCGGAGCCAAGAAAATGAAAAATAAGGCAAAACAATCCCCTGATGCGAAATCTTGAGTGGGAAAATGACAACAGCAAATGCCGACCTTACTAAGATAGAAATTGAGAAGCCGTCCCTGGATCTCAGATCCGTCAGGGTGCAGCTGCCGATTGGAATTATCCTGTGCACCTTCTTTATTTTTGTCGCAATTGGATTTTTCTGGGCTATACCGTTTACTCGCGCGGACTATCTTTCGCTCGGTTCCTCCGTGATAATCAATCCCACGGTCGCATCCTATGAACCGTCAACTTCGATAAGCGCCAACTTGCTGGCACTAACAGAGTTAATCTTCAGGCACCATGGCTGGTTGTACAGGCTGAACAGTGCAGCGCTCATCCTGACGGGGGGCGTGTTTCTTTCACTGTTCGTACTCGATATCACTAATCGCTATGGTACTAAAATCGGTGCCTCGACGGCCTTGTGGTCTTTCCTCCTCTTTGTCATATCTGTCGATCAGGCGCGCTGCCTGGTTTCCATTTCCAGTGTTGACACTTTGGCGAGCGTTGCTTTGGCTTTGATTGCATTGTTTCTCGATTCTCGCTTTCGCTTGTTGCGGGAATCCTGGTATTACTGGTTGGCTTTTGCATGTATTCAGGCTGCGCTCGCAGTAGACAGCGTTGGATTCGTGCTGGGCATCACAGGCATCGCCCTGGCAAGGCTGGTTCTCATGCACTCTGCCGAATCTTCAAAGACCTCTTCGACTCGGATTACAGAAATGGCTCTATATCTGGTGCCTGCACTTGTATACATGGGACTCCATGGGTGCCGGTTACCGACCGGATCGAGCGAGATGCCTTTCACTCCGTTCGGTCAGATATGGACTGAATCGCTCGGTTTGGGAGCTATGCACGCAAAACAATGCATTCGTCTTTTGAACGTCGCTTATTTGTCTATCGCAGGGTTGACAGTGCTTCGCCTACTTGCGGGCACACTCTGGTTTCGACCGATTGTCTTTTCCGTGTCGTGGACTGCTGTATGTATGGCGTTCTCCTGTTTTGGCTGGGGCGCTGATAAGTTGACAATTTTATCCTGTGCTCCTCTAGCTGCCCTGCTACCACTGGCAGCACTTCCCGGCATAGACGCGATGTCCAAGACGCCGGCTCGCTTGTTTACTCTTGTGGGTTCGGTGATGCTTTCGATTGTATTTGTCGGTCATGGAATGCTCACCCTCTCTTATCTAAACGGTGTGCGGGCGCAGGCACTAGAGCTGAAATTTTTGCGAGAGCGCTTGCATGCGATTCTCGAGAAACGCACTGAACCTGTAGCCTATTTTGCTGATGAGCTACTGCCACTTCCTACGATAAGCGAACATTGTGATACTCGGCAGCTTACTCAAAAACGTAAGCCGACTAGCGATCTATGGCAGGTAACTAGCGGAATTCTCTGTGTCATTGATCCTGAGATTATTAGTAGAGTGCCCGCCGAGGTAGATATGTGGCACGGATTTCCTGTTATCGGTAAGGTGCGTGGCGAGACCGTATCGTTCTCAAAGTTGCTTCGCTGGTCCTCCACTAAGCATGACTTCCAGCCGGTCAGCTATCGGGGAGAACAGAGCTTTGACTTCACTGTCACTCATGAGTTGTTCAATTCGCTTGAAACTGTGCCATCGAGTGTGGTGCGATTGTCGCCTGATAAGTGGACGGATATGAAGGGCGCGTCGGCTCTCGAATGGTCTGACAATGCTCTGCGAATCGTTCCAGGCGCTGACGAAACGCTCACGGTATGGTTACCTCCTCTGAATGTCGACCCGACTAAAATCCGTGAAGTCCTATTGAATGCAGAGCTGATAGGTTCTGAAAACAACAAAGACATCATAGACTCTCAGTTGCGGTTGCGCTGGCAGGGAAGCTCAAAGGGTGTCCCTTCCCGTTCTCTTCCGTTTTCTCGATCCTCCAAGGAGAACGATGTGCTGGTAGCGAGTACGGTGAATCGACCGGAGTGGCTGCAACATGACACGATCAAGAGAGTCGGACTGCAATGCCCGAGCGGTAGCTATTCACTAGTTTTGCGCCGGATTGGATCACGATGATAAATCTTGCGGTGCAAACAGATTTCTGATGCTTTAGCGATCTCATTAAACTGGTATTCAAGGCAATCTTTACCAACGTGGAATAAGTCAATGCCGCCATATCTAACTCGAGAGAAACACCCAACTCCTGTCTGTGACTGAATAAATCGAGATCGCTAACAGCATAAATTCTGTCCGCAGATGCTGTTGCATCAGCCGCTTCCTGAGTTCCTTACGGCAAGATAGTTTCACGGAACCGGCCTGTCTGTCGTAGAATAAGTACTCACCGAAAGCGAGCTTGATAACCTCATGAGACGACGATCGAGATGGGAATTCAATGAACATGCATGGCGGCATCCACTTGCTCTGGTGGGTCTTTGCATCGGACTCTGGTTGCTTTTTCAACTGCGAGCGCTTGTAATAACAGTACTTTTCGCGCTCACTCTAGCTTCGGCGATTGCTCCGATCTCAGAGAAGCTGGAGGCCAAGGCGAAAGTTCCAAGATTCGTCACTGTACTCTTGATCTATTTCGTGGTCGGTTGCTTGTATAGCGTGGTTGCAGTTGTCCTGTTCCCCACCATCAAGGAGCAGGCTATTCGACTCTACAATGAGCTGCCAAGATATGCGTCTGGGCTCACTGAGACATACGCGCATGTTAAAGAGCTGCTGGGCGAGAATGCCAGCGCTATCAATGTCTCTTTCTCCGCTACTGAAGTAAAGGCCTTTATGTCGAAGGCGTCCAGAGAGGCGCTGCATTTTACGTCCGATCTGCTTGGAGTCATTGTTACAGGCATTCTAGTCCTCTTCCTGACAGCATATTTTGTGGTTGAGGCTCCGAAGATATGGCCAAAACTATTGCAATGGGTTCCCAGGCATAACAGAACGCGGATTGCAGGGGTGATCAAACCCCTGGAGTCGAGACTCGGCGGATATGTCAAAGGACAGATTCTGGTAAGCATTTTCGTCGCTACTTTTCTTGGTATCGGCCTGACCGCGATTCGGGTGGAGCACGGCTTGGTCCTTGGAGTTCTTGCCGGACTAATGAATCTCGTCCCCTTCGTCGGCTCGATGCTGACTGCGGTGCTTGCCAGTATCGTAGCCTTTAATCAGGGACCGCAGTTCCTGGGAATGACGGTTGGTCTTTTTGTAGCGGAACAGTGGCTGGAAAGTAACTTCATTGTGCCCCATTTTCTTGGCAACGAAGTTGAGCTGCATCCGTTAGTGGTATTGCTTGCGATACTAGTGGGTGCAGGCTTGATGGGACTGCCTGGGGCACTGATCGCGGTGCCAATTACAACAGCATTGATCTTCCTCGCCGAGGAATTCTATTTGAGACCAATGCACGAGGAAGAGCAACAGGAGCTGAGCCTCGATACTGACGCTGCGAGACCCGGCAGCGAATACGCGCTCGTTGAAGCGCCCATATTGCCTGTCACCGGAGTTACTCGAGTTGCGCAGAATGACGAAGCACGTGATCCGTCACAAGTGATTGAAACTGCCGGTGGTGCTGTTATTGCAGTCAATTCCGCAACACCTTCTCAAGTTAACATCGCTCAAGCGGAAATTAATAAAGGGGATGTGCCAAAGACTGGCGCGGATACAGACGACGGAACGGTCTAATAACTGAATCGTGAAATCTATAAGCTTAAACGCAGAGCAAGGTTCAGCTTTTCCGCGCATCTGCCGATTGATTCAGGCTACTAATCCCATCTGCTTCAGAGGCAATTGGTTTACGAAGTGGATTTTGTCGATTGGCACAGCAACTCCGAACCGACCATCTCTGTGAGTGTGACTCCTTTCTGGCTGACTAATTCGGACAGCTCTCTTGTGACTTTGGCTGGCGCAAAAGGTCCTTCATAGACAAGAGCTGTATACATTTGCACAGCAGTGGCGCCGGCGCAGATGTATTCGAAGGCATCCCAACCGCTGAAGATGCCACCACATCCGATGATCTGTTGATTCTTTTCCTTGATTCGGAAGACCCTTCTGACAATCTCGAGTCCTTCCTTCTTGAGCGGTTTTCCGCTCAAACCTCCACGACCGATTCTCTTTATTGTCTCCTCGTCGGTCTTCAGGCCCACGCGAGAAGTGGATGTATTTCCGCAAACATATCCGGAGATAGAGTGATCGCGTCCCAGAGAAACGATTTTCTCTAAAAGTTCATCACTGCTGTTTGGCGATAGCTTGAGAAATATCGGCAGTTTTTTCGAATTTCTTTTGACCAGCTCTCCGAAAATAGTCGAGAATCGATCCAGCTCCTTCAAAACATCTTCGCTTGTATTTGGGCAGCTTACGTTGATTGCAACATAATGAAGCGGCAGGTTTTTGACTCTCTCGAAGCTAGACAGGATGTCCTCGACCGCTTTGTCTCCAACTATTTCTGGGTGATTAGTTGCTGCAATATTGACAGCTACAGGCAGATTGAAGTTGGTAGCGGCAAGTCTTGCCGCCACAGCCTCGGATCCTTCGCCGTTCAACCCCATGAAATTGATCACCGCTGCGTCATCCGGCAGCCGAAACAATCTTGGTTTAGGGTTTCCGACGGTCGCCTGACCGGTTATTGAGCCAATCTCAGCAAATGAAAAACCAAGATATCTTAAGTAGGAAACGAGATGCCCGTTCTTATCGAAGCCAGCGGCCAACCCAACCGGCGTCGGCAGTTTCACTCCGGCAAGAACCACTGATAGTCTCTCATCAGGATGCTCATTGTCCGCCAGATCCTTCAACAGGGTCACTGCCGGGAACATCTTGTGCACGAGCGTATGAGCAACCTCGGGGTCCAGACGGAACAACGCCGGCCTGACTACGCTTTTGTAGATGCCTTTGTAGAAATCAACATCGTCTTTTGCTGTGCCAGCCATGGGCAATACCCCGAAATTCACATCTGTGTTCTCTCAAGGTATTTTACATCCAAGTTTCACTTAGGCAGCATTTCCTCGAAAAATGACTCCACCATAGTCCCGCCGATTGCCATATCTGCTGTTGCAACTTGTCTGTAGCCGGACGGTACCAACAGTTGCTTCTCATCCACCTTGTTCGTTGATTCCAGTGAAAGTGTCGCATGACTGCAGACTCGCGAGCCTGAAGGAACACTGTAATAGATCGCCAGGGGAACGCCATGAATTTGTGGAAATCGATACAATCCCCGCAGGAAGCGCGATACGTTCTTATCTACTGAGATGTCCTGGCTCACGACGGTAGAGACGTGTGAAAACTTCTTCTCCTCTT
>CAYTDR010000210.1:0-10091 GCA_964436185.1 uncultured Candidatus Obscuribacterales bacterium
ATTGGAATAACTGCCGGAGTTTTAATTACAAGGCCTGCCTTTGCAGATATGATCCCCCCCACACCACCTGAAGTCGACAATCCAGCATCAGCAGCAATTGTTGGCGCGTTTTTATTTAGCGCAGCACTGTTTACAGGATTCTTGGTTAACAGAAAATTGAGAGGAAATAACTGATATGAACAAACTACTTTCAGCAACCTACGCGCTCATCGCAACATTGTTGTTATCCGCCCCTGCCTTTGCAGACATCGTCGATCCCCGACCAATTGATGTCGACAATCCAGCATCAGCAGCAATTGTCGGCGCGTTTTTGTTTAGTGCAGCACTGGCTTCAGGATTCCTGGTTGTCCGCAAACTGAAAGGAAACAACTGACATGAGCAGACTATTTTCGGCAACTTATGCGCTTCTCACGACCATTATGCTATCCGCTCCTGCTTTCGCAGACATGATAGACACAAGACCACCGATTCGCTCCGACAGTCCAGTTTCGAATATAGTCGTCGGCGGGTTTCTCTTCGTCGCGGCACTAGCAGCCGGATTCATAATTGCGCGAAAGATGAAGGAAGGGAAATGGTTGCTCTACAAAGATCGTATTTAACGAGCATCATTCACAACACAGAGAGCGCAGGCTTCCGGCCCGCCTTATCCATAAAAGTCACATTCAGCAAAAACCATAAAGTCCTTTTGGAGAAGATATGACGTCCGCCGCATTAGTCAACCGAAACAGCGATAGCAAGCGATTTTCACTTTGTGCACTGCTACTATCCCTGGTGGCAGCAGTCCTGGCAGGTTGCGCACCCATCAGCGTTTCGGTAATGGCGGTCTTCCTGTTTGCCGGTCCACATAACTGGCTCGAATTCCAGTATTTCATTTCTCGACTTCCCTCTCGCTGGGGACCGTTCCGATCCTTCTTTCTCAGCTCATTCTGCGGAATACCCTTGCTGACTCTGGCATACCTTGGACTGGTGGCGTCCGGTGACGCGCTCTCGGGGCAAACGGCGGCCTTTGCATATTCGGGCTGGTACAGCTTAATGATACTCTGGGTCGTTACACTGTCCTTTTTAAGATCCCGTCAGCGTCCCCATCGCGATTGGTCAATTTACCTGCCACTAGCATTCTTGCTTCTGTCCGCTGCCTGGGCATCGCCTTCCTATTTCGGTCTGGCGCTGGTCTTTCTTCACCCACTGATGGGACTCTTCATCCTCGATCGAGAGATTGTGCGCAAACGTCCAACCTGGCGAAGCGCCTATCATAAGTGTCTATGGCTAATCCCTGTGTGTTTGTTCCTCATCTGGACACTTTTGAACGCCTCCGGATCTGGTATCGGAAGCGATCCCATCTCAGCAAGAACCTTACAGCATGCCGGTTGCAACCTCCTGCCCGATCTGCCAGCCCATCTCTTAGTGGCGACGCATGTGTTTCTCGAGTTGCTCCACTACGGAGTCTGGATGATTGCAATTCCTATCGCTTCTGGGATTTTGAGAAACTGGAATGTCGACAATGTTCCAATTGCTCAAAACTCATCGGGCTGGAAATCACTGCTCATTACTGCCACCACATTGTCTACTGCTCTCGTCCTACTTCTCTGGTTCGGACTGGCGGTCGACTATGCCACCATACGCGACGTCTATTTCACAGTTGCGATGATCCACGTGCTGGCAGAAGTCCCCCTTCTTCTCTGGTCTATTTGACATGTCTCACAGTTGTATCATCAATCTAATTTGTTTCGTGGTGACGGTTACGATAGAGACCGTGGTCCTGTTGAAGCTTCTTTCACCTCACCACTCACTCACACGTAAGTTATTTTCGGGCTTCTGGCTTACAGCATGCACGTACCCGATAGTCATCCTCGTTTTGCCATTTTTCTTCGATCCGATCGAGTCCAAATTCACCTACCAACTCATTGCCGAGTTGTTCGCGGGCGGATTTGAGTGTTATCTGTTCTGGAGCGCATTCAATCAAAACGCAGAGAAGAACATAGTTCTCAACGACATAAAGGCGGTCATCCTGGCAAATTTAATCTCCTACTCCAGTGGATTGTTAGTAAGCCCAGTGCTCGGCTGGTTGGTGCCCGGCAGCTAAGATTGCGTGTTCATCGTGGACGCGGATCAATCTCGGAGAAATAGTGCCCGTCTTTGATAGCGCAACTCACTGTAAGCAATCGGAATCGCAATAGCGAGCGGAACCGCTAAAGCAGCCAACCACAATTGTCCTGGCGCTAGTGCGTAAATTGCAGCTGCCAGCATCAACGCAAAAAAGATACCTACTACTGCTGACATTAACCAACGTGGCTGGTCGCCGCCGTTTGCCTTCGCCTGCTCAGAGACGATCGTACTGGTCAGTTGGTACAGAACCGCATCCGCGTCTTTGTATCGATCTGCGGGTTGCTCTTCCAAACATCGAAGAATGCAACCATTCAATCGCGCTGCTACGCCGGTTCGCCCCGGTTGAATCAGACTCTCTCCACAATCGAACGGATCGTCTTTGATTGGAAGACTGCCCGTCAACGCTTCGTACATGATGCATCCCAATGAGTAGATGTCGACGCGCTTATCTTTCACATCACCTCGTCGTTGTTCCGGGCTCATGTATGGAGAATCTACATAGCAAACATCCGTATTAGCATTACCTTCGCCAGTGGAAGCGACGTTGGCAGTGCGGAAATCAATCAGCTTCACAGAGTCTGTTCCGTCATAGCTAGTCGAAATCAGGATCTTGTTTGGTTGGAGCCCACGGTGCAGAACCCCTGCCCTGTGCGCATGCGCTAATGCATCGCAAACTTGAACGAAGATGTTCATGACTCGCTCCGGAGACAGCGAGCCTTCACGACTGACAATCGATGCCAGACTCTCTCCCTGGAAAAACTCTCTCACTACATAGAGCGCACCATCAGATGCCTTGCCGCATTCGTAAATTGAAACGAGGTTCGGATGGTTCAAACGCGAAATAGCATCAAGATCTCTTCGAATCAGTCGTTCCGCACATTCGTTGCCTGCGGAAGAAGGGAAATACTCGACCGCGACATAGTTGTCGTAGCGGCTGTCTTTTGCCTTGTAAATGAGACTGGATTGGCGACGTTCCATCAGTTCCAAGACTTCGAAATGGCTGCCCAGATCAGGAAGCTCCTGCTTCTTATTGCGCCCGCTGGTCGGAGCAATGCTTTGTGGAATCTGACTCTCCTTGTTTACCAAAGCACCAAGAACGGTTGGTTGAGCGGTTTGTTGGCCCTGCATTAGCTTCATGAGAGTCCTCCTGTCTGAGGGTATAATGCGTCGGTCGCGCCGGGGGTGATGGCACCGACAGATCAAAGTATTAAAATAGCCAGTTAGTAAGTTACGCCTATAGTAATTTCACAAGCGTGAAGTATTGGTGAAACGGGCGAAATTTAATGTTGTCAAGAGAAATTTACACACCAGCGCGCTGGGTCCTGCTACTTCATGCGTTTGTCGTCAGAGCAGTCGGCTCAGAGAAGCCGTTACTGGCAAGTACCGCTCCCAGATTCCAGATACAGTTCTCATCAACAATTCGAACAAGCCAGGTCCCCGCAAAGTGATTTGACACAAACTATCCGACTCAGTGCGTCAGAATTCGATCGGCACGCTCACTAAGCTGCCTGGCATATTCCTTTCGGTCGGTAACCTTTTGCAGCTCAGCATAGTTTCGCAAAGCGTTCGCGAGTTCGACACTGTCTCGTCCTAGCGAATCTTCGTAGACTGAAATCGCTTCCTTATATACAGGCTCGGCCGCCGCATACCGGCCCTCTTCCTGGTATAGAACCCCTAGATTGTTGAGGGTGCTTGCATACTGCCGCGTTCCTTTAGCGTCTGTGTTTTTGAAAATGGAAATCGCTTCTTTGTACAGTGTTTCTGCCTCACTCAATCGATCGGTTTTTCGATACAGTTCAGCAAGGTTGTTCATGGCGTTGGCGGTTTGCGAATGAATCTTGCCCAGGTTGCTTTTATAAGAGTCCAGAGACCATTCGAGAAGTGGCTCTGCTTTGTCCAACTGTCCGTTTAGCATGTAGCACGCCGCCAGGTTCGTTTTTACATCAGCGAGCTTTACGATCTTGCCATCGAACGGTTGCGTGTCATAAGTGGATTCAGCAGCCTTAAGAAGCGGTTCGGCTTCCTTCAACATGCCCGCCTGCAAATAAAGTCTGCCGAGGCTGTTTTGACTGCTGGCCACCGCCTCGCTGTTTGGTTCGAGGTGTTTTTCTCGTTCCGTATAGGCTCGTCTCAAAAGAGGTTCTGCCTCTTCGAGCCGACCTTGATCAACCAACGTATTTCCCAAACCGTTCCAGCTCTTTGCCAGTCGCAGAATTCCAGGACGAACCGACTGTTCCCGCAGCTCAATCGATCGTTCGAAATTCATTTCTGCGCGAGGAAGATCACCGTCCTTCTCATATGCAAGACCGAGCAGATAACAATCCTCGGAAACTATCAGACTATCTTCGCCATATTTCTTTCTGTCCATGGAGAGGGCATCTTCGAGGATAGTGATGGCATGCCGATAGTTGCCGGAAACAATTTCTCGCCTGGCGGTTTCGCGAGTTGTTGCCGTATGTGAGACTACTTGTTGTTTAGTGCAGGCAGACAAAAATACCAGCGGACTACCGAGAGCCAGGACCAAAGCCAGTCTAAGTAAAGAATTGCGACACGGCATTTTAACCTCTTTCCCAATAGAATAGGGACTGGAACTTATGCAAACTTATACGAAGTACTTAGCATCGATATAGCCATGTCGTGCACTGGCCGCAGGTTCCGCCGAGTTGCCGCTTGAACGAATTCAAGTTTCGCCATGAGAAACGAACATGAGACGCTCCTTTACTTAGTAGGATTTGATCAAAATTTACCTGAATAGCTGATTCAGGGCACCAAAGCGCACTACCTGCGCTATAACTGCTCCGATTGGTTTTTTGAAATCAAGGTTTCAGGCTAAACAAATGGATAAAATTTCAGCAGCCATTTTTCTGGCTGTAGTCTCTTCTTCGTCCATGTCAGTGTGTCTAGCCCAGAGCACAACTCTGACTGGCTCCGTACGGCATACTAACGTCTCTCTCCCCGAGCACACGCCGCCTCTCCGCCATCCGACTGCAAGAATGGACATGAGAAGAAAGGCACGACCACGGACAGTGGGTGTCGAAAGGAGAGACAATAGAACCTATTTTCAAAAGCATCCCAAAGTCAAATCCGCTGCAGTAGGCGCGGGCGTAGGAGCAGGCGCAGGAGCCGTCACGGGTCTGGTCACCGGAAGAGGTGTTTTGCGTGGTGCCGCAATTGGTGCTGGCACCGGAGCTGGAGTCGGTTTAGTCCGCTCCAGCAGAACAATGCGCCGTCACCCGATAGCTCGCGACTTCTCTACGGGAGCCTTAGTTGGGCTAGGCTTAGGAGCCGCTGCCAGCCGACGAGGAAGGACAATGTTCAAAGCAACGGCGGTCGGGGCTGCTGTTGGTCTTGGGTTCAACTTGATTAAGAGGAATAGATAGGGAAAAAACATCCTTCGAGTTAACTCAGCGAAGGAGTCTCCTTTTCGGAGAACTCCACGGTACTCAACAGAGGTAACAGTATGAACAATAAGCCAAGCCGCCTCGAAGAGATTTCGCTGTCCACCCGTCTCAGCTGGGTGGTTTTCGCTTGCATTATTAGCAGCGTTTTGATTGCCGTACTGATGCCGACGGAGACTCATTCCACAATTGAAGTGATTCTTTATTGTGTGGTTTCAATTACAGTTTTGCTTTCAGTGCTCTCTGCGGATCGGGCGCTCGCTCGCTTTGTATGCTCAGTAATTTCGATAATGCTTGCAGCCGGTGTTATAGCTGCCGGCGCGAGCGCACATGGAAGTGCTCTGACGGTCGGTATCCTTGCATCCCTCACGGTGTGCGCGTCAATGTCGGTGCAGGCACGAGCAAAGGGACTGCAAACAATCGGTCGACTGATTCTATTCGTTAATATCGCCGTTCTATACTCGCTCATTTCATCGTATGTTATGGGAGTGTCGATGTTCGCGGTCATGGGGATAATCCAGCATCAAATCTCCTTTATTGCTGTTCTATACTTCACCCTGATCACAGTAGCGATTGCAATCGGTCAAAAAAACGTAGGTCTGATGGGTGTTCTTGCCAGTACCTCCGCCGGTGGTACCATTGCCCGCAGACTTTTGCCCGTGGCTTTAATCTTTCCAATTGCAGTGGGTTGGCTTCGCGTTTTCCATCATCGGGAAGGCTACTACGAAGGAGTATTTGGTGTCGCATTGATGGGTTCTGTTATGGCACTCTGTCTCGCATCATTTGTTATCTGGACGTCGAAGCGGATTGAGACCATGGATGCCGAATATGGCGAAACTCGAGAACGGCTGAGAAAGAGTGAAGAGAAGTACAGAAAGATTATTCAAAACACCGATGAATGTTTTTTCTCGATCGACAACTCAGGAAAAATCATGGAGTGGAACCGCAAAGCAAGCCAGTTGTTCGGCTGGTCTCGAAATACTGCTGTCGGCTCGAACTTTCTCACTTTGATCTGCCCGGTTGATAAACGAGATGCTTACGAGCGTGAGCTAAACAAACTCTCCACCAGCGGAAAACGTGAATCGAAGATGTTTTCGTTCCAATGCATCAACAAACGCGGTCATCGATTTCCGGTGGAAGCGTCTGCCACACCCATAGAGTTCGGCGATGATACCGTTGTTTGCTGGTTCGTGCGCGATACATCCAGACGGCAAGAGTACGAACAGGCTCTAGCCAGAGCAAGGGACCAGGCGATATCAGCTTCGGAAGAAAAAGCAAGATTCCTTGCCAGTATGAGCCATGAAATTCGCACGCCACTTAATGCGGTGATAGGTTTGAGCGATCTTTTGGGACGTTCGAACCTCAGCGAGGAGCAAAAACAACTCACTCAAGTGATAGTCAGCTCCGGAAACATCCTCCTCGACTTGATTAACAGCATTCTGGATTACTCAAAGCTAGAGGCTGGAAAGCTGGAGTTAGAACTCGTCGAGTTCGATTTTCGCGACATCATCGAAGGGACGGCGGAGATCTTCGCCACCAACGCAAAAGACAAAGGCATCTCGCTAATGACACACGTTGCGCCAGAGACACCACGGAAAGTGCGCGGCGATCCGGGAAGAATCAGGCAGATTTTGATGAACCTCGTGGACAATGCCCTCAAGTTTACCGAAGAAGGCGAAGTCACCATCCGGACCACGATAGACGGAAAAGAAGGGAATCGCGCTATCGTGCGAGTTAGCGTGTCGGACACGGGTATCGGATTTGCGCCTGATATGCACGAGCAACTGTTCCTGCCATTTAAGCAAGCCGGCGCCCAAATTTCCAGGACGTTTGGCGGAACTGGCCTTGGTCTGTCGATCTGCAAGAAATTGATTGAGATGATGGGCGGAACAATTGGCGTGGAAAGTGAGCCCGGCAAAGGCTCGACTTTCTCGTTTGCGTTACCGCTCGAGGTAAGCGTCGAGCCGCTCAAATACATGAAGACTGATCCACTGTCCGGTCTGCGAGTGATGATCATCGACGGACCCCCTGGTAGCTCTGAGATTTTGCGCGACTACTGCCAATCCTGGGGAATGCAATGCGAACTCGTCGAAGGATGGGGTGCAGCGTCCGACAGATTCACGAGAAATGGCACCTACGATTTTGCCTTCGTCGACCAATTGGCTGTCGAAAACAGCTGGATATCAGAGGACACCTTACGCAATCAGATCAAGTCGCAGGAAACGAAGTTCGTTTACGTCACCTCCTCCAGTGATTTGGTCATAGGCGAAGAAGCGCTTAGAATGGGCTATTCAGCCTGCCTTGTTAGACCACTGAAACAGTCTCACCTGCTCGACTGCATGCTCAGATTGGTGCATGATGAGGATGTTTATATGCATCCCAAGCTGGTTGTGGAGGAGAACGGCAAGCGCGAAAAACAAAACCTTTCCGGGCTAATTCTGGTTGTGGAGGACAATCCGGTCAACCAGAAAGTAGCACTTCTGCAGCTCCGTGAGTTGGGGCTTTCGGCTCACGCAGTGGGGAACGGAAGGGAGGCTTTGGCAGCAACAGAGCAGACCAATTATGAACTCATCTTGATGGATTGCCAGATGCCTGAAATGGATGGGTATGAGACCACAAGACAGATTCGCAAGCGCGAAAGCCCCGAAGGCAAACGGACACCCATAATCGCCATGACAGCCAATGCAATGCCTGGTGATCGCGAGAAATGCCTGGCGGCGGGAATGGACGACTACATCGCCAAGCCAGTCAATCAGGAGAAACTTCAGCAAGTCACCACTAGATGGATCTCGAGACGAGGCGAAGACAGCGGGGTCAACGCTATTCAAAGAGAACGTGAAAACATGACTATCACCGTTGCAGCGCCAGCAAAAGCTGCCATCGGATTCGGTACCAATGTCGAGCGAGGCCGAATCTCGGCCATTCCTCCAGTCGAGCTAGACATGCTGGAGAAAACCTATGGTGCGGAGGCTCGCGAGGACATTCTGCATTCCTTCGTAGAGGAAATGGAAAAACTTCTATCCAAAGTAGAAGAGAAGTTTCAGGACAAGGATGACAACGGACTGTCCGATCTGTTTCACCAAATTAAGGGGATGAGCTCAAGCATCTTTGCCGTGGAGCTGGCACGATTAGCAAGAGATATGGAGCTCGCCACACGTCATGGCGAGACCAACTGGGAAGGCGCCTACGCTGAATTCATGCGTTTTCTCGACACGTATACAGAAGCCAGATGCTACATCCGTTCAGAATGCAATGTCTCGTGACGCTGCCATTTGCAAATGAATTAAAACATCTCCGAGATTCTGACCTAGAGCTGACGTCGAAGAGATGGCGTCTGCGGCCCGCGGAGAGAAACATCGTGGTAAAGCAGGCTGGAAGCCCAGTCCGTTAGCTCAGAGAAACTCTTCGCCTTCAATGCGCGTAAACAATGAAAAGCAATTGCCGGAGCGCCCGCATCCGCCGGTCGCCCAAACGGCAAGCTCGGGAAATCCCGAGCTTCCATTTTCTTCAGCGATTTAGGGGAACTTCTGTTACTCAGTATCTGAGGGGAGCGTTCCCGCATTGCTGTTGTCTCTCTTCTTCTTCTCTGGAAAAATCTCTTTTGGCAGTTCGACTTGAGGAAGCTTAACTTCCGGGACTTTGACTTGTGGGAGGTCCATCTTCGGCAACTCGACCTTTGGAATATCTATCTTTGGAGCGTCCACCTTTGGAAGGTCTACTTTGGGAAGTTCAACCTTTGGAACCTCAATTTTTGGCAACTCTGTTTCATTTTCTACTGGCGCCGCATCCACCGAATTTTCGGCTAATTGTCTTCGATGCTCTTCTTTGAGCTCATTAAGCGCTTGTTCGAGCTTGAAGTTGTTCATGGAGCTCTGATTCATAGAGACGACAGTGCCGAATCCTAACGCAAGAATTAGTACTATTAATGCCACCGCCCAACCCATTCCGGAGTCCTGCTCCACCAGGTAGACCGTTTTACTGTCGTCGCTTCTCAGTTCCTTGTGGGACATTTCATTTACCTCAGAAAAGCGGGTATTTCTCAGCATTTCTGCTAAATGATTTGTAGCGTATGCTTTTTTCTTAGTGCGAAAGAGATTCAAAAATTCTTGGTCGCTGACAGCGATTCGCGATCTTATCTGCCGGTTTCCGACGCAAAGCATCGCCTTATCCATACAGTCTGTCCCAGCCCACACAAACTTGTATTATTCCGTTCAAGACCGGCTGAGATAGCCATGCAAGCACCACTAGTCCGATAGTCAATTAATCTAAAATGACACCACGAACGAAACCATTTTCCGATGATACTGGAAGCGGCAATTGCTCTAATCGCCTCTGGAAGGCTCATCTGTGCTCGGTTCCGCCGGCAGAGTGAAGTAGAACGTACTGCCAACGCCCCTCTCTGACTCGGCCCATATTCTGCCACCGTGCAACTCGACAATTTTCTTGCAAAGCGAAAGCCCTAGTCCCGTGCCAGGATACTCGTCATCGCTGTGCAGTCGATAAAACATTCGGAAGATCTTCTCCGCATTTTCCATGTCGAAACCGATCCCGTTATCCCGAATGGAGATTATCCATTCACTGTTGTTG
>CAYTDR010000211.1:0-10063 GCA_964436185.1 uncultured Candidatus Obscuribacterales bacterium
GAACCGCCCCCACCAGACGTGATGTCTGACACGATTAAGGTACTGTGTAAGCGCTGTGCGACTCCAATCCGGCCTGCTACTGCCTGGCGAACACTGGGGTATTGCATGCAATGCGTTGGACGTGAACGGGACCCACTCCCAATCAGCCCCGTTGAGGCACGATCGAAGTTCTCTCGAGTACTTATTCCTGCGGACGTACAAACTACTTCGTTCCTAACTAGGTATCAAAATGGTGAAAGAGAATCCGTCTGGAATGAGATGCGGGCACTTGGCGCAGATATTGGCAAAGGAGCCATCTGGGATGATGTGCTTGCAACAGTTCGCCTGACAATGGAGCGTGTCCGATCAAACATCGAATTGATAGTGGACAGATTGCATTCTTTGAAATATCAATTTGATCAGCCGGAGTCCGCACACCGAGTACCAACAGATGAGAGCCTCGAGCAGCTGGCTGTGCTGGAAAGCGAGTTTGGCAGCTTCCCGCTGTCACTTCGCATGTTCTACGAAGTTGTTGGGTCTGTCAATCTGTGCCAGTCGTTAAACCAACTTGAACAGGGAATTTTTGAACGCGATGCACGCTCAAAAGTTCCGACATTGCATTTAATGGGTGAAGAGTGTCCGCTTTACGTTGCCAGCACCAATACTCTAATCGATCGCATGGTAGGGAAGCCGTATCCAGCGTCTCAAAAAGTTGATGGCAGAAGTTGGCTCTGGATTGCCCCTGATGAGTGTGCTCGAGCGCACTATAGCAACGGTGATGATTGCCACGTATTATTGCCGGATCCTAAGGCAGACTTTAGATGGATAGAAATGCGAGATGAATCCATTCCAGAGGAAAACTGGCTTTGGTTTGTCGACTTGTTGCGACAGTCCTTTAGCGGAGGTGGGTTTCAGGGACGCTCTGATCCAGACAATGACTGGAAAAGAAATCCACCGACCTCTGAATTGACATCCATCTTGACCGAAGAGTTGCTTCCAATTTAATCAGCACGAGTTCGAAGAGTACGAGGATCGCGCTCACTGTTCCGCTAGATCAGGATGTTGAATAGATAACCGTTATAACAAGCACTAAAAACTAGCGCAACAAAACACCGGAAAAATCAGACTTTCATGTTCCGTATTATAGCCGTTGAAAAACAGTTGTATTTCAGTATACTCCTTGTTATCCAGAGAAGAACTCTCTGCCGCGAGACTGCCTAAGCCGGAGAGCTAATGCCTGAGACTGACATGCTTACTGTGGATCTGTTCGTCGCGCTGGTGCAAAGGCTGCTGGCGTCAGGTTCTTCTAATCGGTGGCTGCTTCAATCCGAAAGTTTCACGCTCGTATCCGATACCAGTGATGGCCAAACAGCTCTTCCACTGTCGGAATTACATCAATCGTTCTCAGCTACCAGCAGTCCAGCGAACCTGCTGGAACTTCAGAAGCAGTTGCGCTCTATGCTGGCACCGCCGGCGAGGGCAGACGTTCTTTCGAATTTGCTGCCGAACATGCGATCGTTCGTCAGTCTTCAACAAGAAAACGTTGGTGACGAGCTGGTCATTTTTCCATACGCCGATGTCCTGGGTGTTGGTCTTACTCTGGAGATAGAAGGAAATCATCGACAGCTTCGTTACTCCGACCTGGACCACATGGGTTTGAGTGCCGAAGAAGCGATTGAGATCGCAGTAGAGAATCTGAGTCGAATCAGTATGGAACCCTTTCGACTCGTACAACCAGGATTCTATGCATCGCCATGGAAAGATTCTTACGATGGCGCGCGCCTTCTCCTGACAGACCTGTTTACGAACTTGCAGGTCGAAGGCGACGTTGTGGCAATAAATCCGACGCCGGAAACCTTGATTATCACTGGCTCGAGCGATCTAGCGGGAATGGAGCTTTTGATGTCGCTCAACACAATTTTGATGAAGGAGTCGAACGCTAATACTGCACTACCATTGGTGCTTCGAGATGGTATGTGGACATCATTCGTAGTACCACCTACTGATCCTTCGTTTGATGCCGCTCACACATATCGAATGCAGATCCTTAATTTGTTATACGGAGATCAGGAACGACACCTCGTTCAGAAGATGGGTGGTTCCAATATATTCGTGTCTCCGTTCGTACTCGACAAGGATAGGAGTACTGGCTATATATTCAGCAAAACCTCCATCGAGGATGGCTACGCAAATTCCTTTCCTGAATGCGACATCGTGGAATTCTATAAACTAAGCACTTCAGGTAAGAAGTACTGTGCTGCCAGGGCACCCTTTTCGACGGTGGTCGAGCAACTTTCTACTCTGCTCGAGGACAGAAATCTTCGGCCGAAACGATGGGGCTTGCCCAGCTTTCCGCAGCCAGCTGAACTAGCATCACTGAGCACGATGTCACCGGGGCGGGGCGTGTGGAGCACACAACAGACCGACCGTGAAACTCGAGAGAAGGCGGAGATGGAAGCCAAAGTCCGCATGCCGATTCCGGATGATGCGCAGCTGACTCTCACTTCATATGATGAAGAGCAAGGACAGATTCTTGAGTTTCATATTCCTACCACTACAGAAGAGTTGACGGAGTTTTATCTGACCAAATTGAAAGTCGGTAATGCAATCGCAGCTCCAACAAAACAAGGCAGACCCGTGATAATTGTCGAGGCCGTCGGTGCCGCAAGCACTCGCGAAGCCCGGATTGGACCGGGGGAAGTTGAGGGAGAATCAGTGCTCAAGTTGATCAAGCGAGTCAACTACGATACGCCTGCTGTTCAAAACGTTTTCGTCAAGCAGAGCGATCGCCTGCTTGCGTTCGAGCAGCTCTTCGGAATCTCGTTGCTTCCCCAGATGAAAGCAGTGGGTTCTTTGACGTTAACCACAGAAAATGCATCTCAGCGTTTCGAAGCACCCTATCTACCTGATGTTGTGGTTCAGTTCTTTCGAACACAGATGTTTGGACCAAACACCGTCTTCACAGCCGCGGACAGAGTCAACCCACATTCACTAGTCAACATGGATGCAGGACTCATTGCCACCATTAGCCCTGAAACCACGATCGAAGGAACGGCCTCCTGCACGTTGTCCCAGGCTCTGAAGCGTTGAGTCAATCACTGCGTCGGGTTCGTTGGTATCGTGCTAGCGAAAGAAACTGTGAGTTCGAGCCAATGTCGCTTCCAAATTATTCATGGTGCTCATGCCATCCGTGGTGACTATGTCAGTCCTGTTTTGCACCGGTAGAGACTGGCAGTTGATCGTCGAGCGCCCATTCCATTAGTGAACCATCGTAGACGGGCATGATGTCGCCGGTGTAGATCTCGTGAAGCATCGCCACTGTGGCTGCCCGTACTCCCACTTCGCAATAAGCAATGATGGTTGCGTTAGAAGCCGCTTGCGGTAGGAGCGCTGCATAGGTTTCGGCTGTGACAAAGTCGTGGGTGTCATCCTGAAACATTGAATCGAAGGGCAGCAGATGGGCTCCAGGGATGTGTCCCATGCGGGGTTGATACTGATACAGGAGTCCCTGAAACTCTGGCTCAGTGCGGGTATCGAGTAGGCAGACCGGTTGGTCTCCGTTCAACTTCTCGATGACTTGCTCTACCATAATGCGCCTGTTCGGTACGATCGCGACGTCAAAACATCCGGTTGTTTTTTGCGGTATCTGGATTTCTACAGGGTGATTCAATTCAACCCACTTTGTCCAACCGCCGTCGAGCAAACTGACATTGGCTGCGCCAAAATACAATAACATCCAGGCAACACGACCTTCTCGGCCTTTTGACAATCTGCCGTCAGCATAGACCACGATCGGAATCTCGCGGTTCAATCCAGCGTCAGCAAGCCGTTCGCCAATTCGGTCCTCCTGCGGATCGGCCAGCGTCCCCCAATAACCTGGCTTCGTCAGAATTCTTCTAACATGCGAGGGCGGCTTGGCTGACCAATCTTCCCATCTTATTGAGATGGCACCTGGAATATGACCATTCTTGTATGCCTGGCTCGGACGAACATCCACCACCTGCACTTCGCTGCACGCTATTAGCTTTCTCAGCTCGTCAGGCGAAACCAACGAAACTCCCACAACACTTCTCCCTTCGGCGATCGATGTTTCATTGTCGCACCTTTCTAACGAATCCGTTCACGGTCTAATGCCTGTCATCAGTGCTTCACGACAACGTTCTCGACAGAAACCGCTAGAACCGAATCACTATGGCAACTGTTCTTCAACCAAACTATCACCCTCAGGAAGACCTAAGATGGAATGAGTTGTCTGAGAGGATTTCAGAATGAGGATTGCGATTATTATTGGTCTACTTCCATTACTGCTAAGTGGTTGTACGGGAAACTTCACCTCGATCGATGGATTTGCCAGTTTGGATGAGTGTGGACTTGCTAATCTTGATATTCGCATCTACTCGGAAGAACAGGTAAAAGAAGTAATTTCAGACTTGAGCTTAAAGAGCAAAAGTGCGCCCGCCGCAGGCACGGTATATCGCGTCCTGTTGTCCAAAAGTTCAATCGCAAAAACTACTTCCGGTCATTACAGTGGGAAATTCTGTACTAGTGTTCCGTTGCAGGGCAACTTCGTAATAGCGGCAGATGCTTACGGGTACGGACGGCGCGAAAAAAAGGATGGCAAGCTTTTGCCGATGGAGCACATGTATTGGTTGGTTCCATTCAAAACAACGGGCGAGCACACATACACTGTCAAGCTCTCCGAACGAAACAGGTTATCGGCACTTTCTCCTGTGGCTCTCTAACCATTGCATGCCTGACGATTCCTTCTGGGTCGGTACTCGGACGATTGAATTCCTGACCTGGTTTCGAGTAAATTTACGATGGCGCTCGACCTGATCTAGGAACGCTGTAAGACTCCCCAAGTAAACAAGTAGATAGCCCTATGCTCACCGATATTGAATACTCAACCAACATCACTGAAATTGCCGAAGGCGTCTACAGAATAAACATTCCGATACCACCGACTGTAATACCATCAGGCTTCTCCTTTAACCAGTATCTTATTGACGACGACGAACCATTCCTTTTCCACACCGGTCCTCGGAAAATGTTTTCAATGGTATCGCATGCGATTCAGCAAGTCATGCCTATCGAACGTCTCAAATACATTGGGTTTTCGCACTATGAGGCAGACGAATGTGGCTCGCTGAACGATTTTCTTGCTATCGCCAGCGATGCTCAACCGGTTTGTAGCAAGATTGCTGCAATGACATCGATCAACGATATGGCTGATCGACCACCGAGAGTCCTTGCTGATGGTGAGCGTCTCAGTTTGGGCAGGCATACGCTGAGATGGTTCGATACACCTCACCTTCCGCACGGCTGGGAATCGGGTTTGATATATGAAGAAAACACGGAAACTCTGTTTTGTGGCGACCTGTTTACTCAACCAGGAATCGGCGCCGAAGCCGTTGTCGAATCAGACATTCTTACCCCAAGCGAAAAGTTACGGCAGTCAATGAACTATTTTTCCGTCTCAAAAAACACATCATCAATGCTGAAACAACTCGCCGATGTGAAACCAAGATTGCTGGCGTGCATGCATGGAAGCGCCTGGCGCGGCGACGGAGCAGCCCTATTGCTCGAGTTGACTTCGGTTCTGGGGTAGTTCAACTCAATGCTGCTCAATTGGTTGGGATATCTGATTTTCCGAACTCAAGTCATCTCTCAAGCAAATTCTAATAGGACGCACTCTCGAACCGCATGGTGAGGTTACTCGAACATGCGACGGCGAGAATAAACCTGTTTCCCGTTCGGCCATCGACCAGCCATCAAAGTACCAGCCGTTTCGCGGCAGGAACGTTCCTCGAACCAGCACCATGGCCACCCTGCGGCTTCGACCATGGCAAAGACACTTCTAAGACCTTTGCTTTAGAATAAGCTGTGGCGAATCGACCTCAAGCGGTTCTGAGAAAATCTGACGACAATCCGCTTGAAAATAGGTTTTTGCCTGGAGTGCCTGGCATCATCAAATCTCACCATGCTAATGATTATTGGGAGCTAAAGTCAGATGGTCGAGGTTAAACGCCATTAATGTATCCGGAGGGTAGGAGCCCATTGCCCGTGAACAAGAGTCCGATCCGATTTGACCGAAATCCAACAACAATTAGTTGCCCAAGAATGCGGAAGGAACGATAGATCCCATGACACCAATAATTTTGATCGTCGAAGACAATGAAGTCGAACAGTATGTCCTGACGCAGCTTTTAGCCAAATTTGACTATGATGCGCAAGTGGTAGGCTCAGGCGAGGAAGCACTGACTGCAATGGGGGTGGCTAATTACGCTGCTGTCCTAATGGATATAACCTTACCAGGAATAGATGGCTTAGAATGTACCAAGCGGATACGGCGCATAGAATTGGAGGCGGAACGCCGAACTCCAGTGATCGCAGTGACAGCTAGAGCTGCTCAAGCTGACTACGACGCTTGTATTGCTGCCGGCATGGATGATTACATTAGCAAGCCCTTCGACCCAGAACAGCTGCGTAGGACCTTATTGCGATTCGTCTATAATCCGGACCAACCTAATCTCAAAACGTTGCGTCCATTGCCTCCTGAAGAACTGGAAGCACTTCGCTCCGCGACCAGCGATCATGTCGATATGTTAGAGCCAACTGAAAACTCAAGCAATGAAGCCTGAAACTGGGCTACTAGTCCAAAAGTCGCAGCATTAGCTTAACAGCAGTTATGGAAGTAAAATCGTCGAATCCGGGACATACGATAAAACTGTCTTGTGGTGCCGTATATGCTAATTTTCAGGACAATGGTACTTCTAACAAGCTGGGAGAACGTTCTGTTTCCCTGACTTGTATAGATGATGGTTGCTTGACCCAGCTCAAGGCGATTCCACTTTTTCAATAGCCATTACTTCACCAAAGAAGACTCGAATAAAATCGCCAATTTGAAAGTCGACGAATTGAATTCGATCGTTTTAACGTGCCTTGATTTTTGAAATGCAAGCTCCAAATTGTGGAATCCGCGGGTATGAGCGGATTACGATCAGGTGCGCCTGCAGACCTAAGATACCAATTGCAATACCATCTGCGTTAGGATCGGCCTGACATGCCTATCTCCGTGCTGCGATCAGATCCCGGCACTGACCGATGTGCTGCAACTGTATGAAGCGCTCATAGTCGGTTTCAAATCCCTCGACAACCTCGTGTGCCCACGTGATCTGGTAAGGAATGTACACGGACCACGCCCCTATCTCGATCACCGGTATCACATCCGATTTCAAGGAATTTCCCACCATTACGAATCTCGACGGATCTGCGTCGTACCGCCTCAATATTGAGCTGTAAGTGGCCGGGTTCTTTTCGCTCACTACCTCTACTCCACTGAAGTATTGACCGAGCCCAGATCTGGCCAGTTTCGATTCCTGATCGAATAGATCTCCTTTGGTGACTAGAATGAGACGATGATCAGCCGAGAGTCCGGAGATGGTCTCCTCGACATGGTCGAGCAGTTCCACTGGCGCTGCTAGCATCTCTTTTCCGAGCTCGAGAATTCGTCTGATGTTTTCACCATCAACACGGTTATCCGTAAGATCCAGCGCCGTCTCGATCATGGAAAGGATAAAACCCTTTATCCCGTATCCAAAATGCTTGAGGTTTTTCAGCTCAGTTTCGGCTAACCTGCGGTCGACAATCTGCGCATCCACGTCGTTGACCAGCAGTTGTTTGAAGCTCTCTTGCGTGACCGAGAAGATCGTCTCGTTATGCCAGAGCGTGTCGTCAGCATCGAAAGCGATCACATCTACCTCAATGACCGGGTTGCTATTCTGTCTAACCATGCGGATACCAGTGCTGGATTACTTGCATAGAGTACATCAAAGCACGACCGATTGCCTCAAGGGAACGGAGAAGTTAACAGCTTTTGTCGCAAGCCGCCGTTTTCTGAAGGATAATTCAACTATCGAACAGAACGAATCTCCTACGTGGTGCGGAAGCAGCTCAGATCTCGCATTTTGAACGGACCAGGTTTCGGCAATCCCTTGCGAATTTGTTCTTTCGTTAGCACCGTCCTCGGTTTCAGATCTTCTGGCAAAGGATCGCATACACCTGAGGGTTCATCGAAACCGTCAGTAAGAATGCGCACCTGCGCAGAAGAAAATAAGAGGTACCTTCATCGTTGCTTCCAGCAGTTTCGCGAAGTTCTCATGAAAAGCCACTGGAAACGGAAAGGTTAAGGGCGTTTTTCCCACAACATTCCCCACACGCCGAATCATTTGTCCCAATGACATTTTCTCAGGTCCGACCGCGGCCACAGTTTGCCGCGACATTCGACCTTCGACTAGTGATGCCTCCGCTATCTTCACGAGGTCTTCAATGGATAGAGGTGCAACTGTTCGGTCCTTCATTCCGACCAATGCGAACACTGGAACCGTGTGAAAAACGTGGCTGAGATGATCCAGCATGTGATCGCCTTTTCCATAAATCATTCCGGCTTTGATCACCGTATAATCCAATTCTGAACCTCTTACAATCTCTTCTGAAGCAAACTTGGACTCGTGGTACAGCGATCCGCAGTTCGGACGGGCTCTGTAAAAGCTGATCAGTGCCAGCTTCTTAACTCCAGCTCGCTGAGCTGCATTGACCACATTTCTTGTTCCAAGAACGTGAGCGCAGTCGTAGTCACCGGGCTTAATCTCTCTGTTTATACCGGCGCAATGTGCGACTGCATCGCATTGCTGAAAAACTTCAACGAGCTGCTCTTCGTCGCCTGTTCCTGTATTCGAAAACGTCGTGCGAGGCAAAACATTACTGTTGAAGGGTCCTAGCCAGATTTGAGACAGTATGATACAAATGTATGGTATACCACTAGCAGTGGAGTTCACCAAATGAAAAGAGAATTTGGAATCTCAACATTGCAGGCTATGCAACAACATTCTTTGGAATGGCGAAACAACGTATTATCCACTGAGCCACTTTTGAAACCCGCTGCCGAGGAAGCAGTGTCGAAGGCATATTTGTCTGCTGGAATTCAACCTCCTTTACGATGGATCTGGGTTGAATCGCCGTTAGCGGGAGCTATAGCATCTGAAGCCTTGTTGAAGGACTACAGAAACCTCGGCAAAGAGATTCTTACTGATCGCCTCCTTGAATTTATTCGAGAAATAGTATCGACCACTCCAAAAGACGAGGTTAGTGATTTTATACACCGAAATTATCCTCGATTTACGAGCGACAGCATTCCTGATTTGATCGCAGGACAAGTGAATCGAGGTCTATATATGCTGACGCACAGTGGAAATCTTAAACTTGCCAGAACTAGATTTACTTACGACTGGAAGGGAACATTTGAGAAGCTCTCTCACCAACTAACAGAGAGAGAGCTGCTCAACCTGCCAAAAGTTGGGTCTTCCATTCACACCTATCCTAGTCGATTGGTCGAACGGCTCTGCGCTTATGGAGGGTTAGTAATGGACACGCTCGCCGGCTCCTCCTTTCTACATTCGCAGCAAACTCCGCTATCAAAATGGCAATACCTTGATAATCTCAGGCGGCACTGCGGGTGGTGGTGGCCGTTTGAAGGAATATGTATTATGAGTGAGCGTCCAAAGCTCATTGCTCTGGATGAAACGGGTCAGCGTGTTCATAACGAAGATGGACCGGCTCTTGTATTTAGGGATAGGTGGAAAATTTTCGCGCGGAATGGCTCTCTTGTTTCCAGGAGAGTAATTAGCTTCAAGAAACACCAAGACCTGCGGAAAATAGAGTACGAACGAAATGTAGAAAGCCGCAGGCATATGATCGAGATATACGGGTACGAAAGATACATCAGGGACGTAGGCGCTAGCCTCCTGGCACGGGATGAATATGGACTGTTATTCCGAAAGGAGTTCGGTTTCGACGAACCTCTTGTCCTGCTCCGTGTAGAAAACTCAACACCCGAGCCTGACGGTAGCTATAAGCACTACTATCTACGCGTGCCACCTGATATGAGGACGCCCCGTCAGGCAGTCGCATGGACATTTAACATGGACGTTAACACCTACTGTCCTTTCGTAGAGACATGAGTATCTTTCAAAAGGCTTGAAAGAATTCATGTATCTATTCCATTCGAAAGCGTTCTTTTTCCAAC
>CAYTDR010000212.1:0-10050 GCA_964436185.1 uncultured Candidatus Obscuribacterales bacterium
CTGGCTCAGGCGATGGAAGTGCGGGCGCTGGTGGACTTGATCTTCGCCGAGGACCCTCTGGCGCTGATCGCGGTCGTGGGCGACTACAACTGCGACATCGACGAGCTGCCAGCTAAGGTCATCCAGGGCGACGTGACGGAGACGGAGAATCCGGCGCACGTGCCCTTCCAACTGTTCCCGTGCGAGAACTCGGTCTCGGCCGATCGCCGCTGGACTCACCTCCACCACGGCGTGAAGTCGATGCTGGACCACGTCCTGGCCTCGATGATGCTTCACAGCCTGCACACGCAGACCTTCATCCACAACGAGACGGTGATCGACGAGAGTCGCGCCTTCTCGTCGGATGTGAAGCACCCGCGTCCGGACCACGGTGGCATGCGGGTCGAGTTCAACTTCGATCACGCCTGCTGCGACTCGAAGGCGACGTTCAGCGCTCCGGCGGTGATCGTGCCGCAGGAGAAGGCGACCGGAAAGAAGCCGGCCAGCAAGACGACGGCCAAGCGGAAGCCGACGAAGCCGGCGGCCAAGAATGCGAAGAAGTCGGTTGCGAAGCCGACGGCGAAGAAGCCGACGACGCGCAATCGCACCACCGCCAGCAAGAAGTAAGCTGAGCGGTCGATTGTCACTCAGGGCACGGCTGCGCGCAGCCGTGCCCGCTCTGGTGTTCCATCAACCTCTCAAGTTCCGAGGCAAACCCATGCAAGCACTCGTCATCGCCCCGTTCAAGTTCGTCGGCCAACTGATCGCGACGGTCGTCGTCTGCGGCTTCCTCTTCGCCCTGATGGGCGGGGCGGGGGCGTACCTGTCCGGCAACCACTGCTACCGCCCGCGGTGAGCGAGTGGGCCCGCGGCGAAGATGTCCCCCACCGCGGGCTGAGCGCACAAGGGTCACGGCTGCTCTCATGCAGCCGTGACCTGTCGTCGGCAGTCCTTCAACACCACCAGGCTAACGGAGGCAATATGCCGAACCCATTGCTGCCCGCAGGCGCAGCGCTCTCATAGCCATACCCTTCGCTTGATGGCAGGACTGGCAGTGGCTCTGCTCGGCTTCCTGCTGGCGGGGCGCGTACTGATCTGGTAACGGCGAAAAGCATCCCGATCGGCTCTGGCAACAGCGCTGAGGTATGCAGGCACGTCGGTCTGTGACCGCCTGCCTACCTTCGCTGGCAACAACACCCGGAGGTTCAAAATGGCACAAGAATGCGCAGTCATTCTGATTGACTCCGGGTTTGACCTGGACTCGATCGGGATGGTGAATAAACTCGTGGCGGTCTGCGACCTCAACCCGGACGAGGCGGCCGTCGGTGAACCGTACCTGAGCAGCTCCGACAGCCGCGTCACCGCGTTTGCCCACGACCCGGTCAAACACGGCTCGACCGTTCTGCGACGGCTCATGGAAGCCAATCCGGAACTGCCTGTGATTCTCATCCGGGCGTTCGACGACGACGTCAACCTGCTCAAGACCCAGTGGGAAAACGGGCACATCAGCCGACCCGGCTGGACGGACGCGCTGCGATGGGCAGTCAACCTGCTCAAAGAGCGCGGCATGACCTCCGTCGCCAACTGCTCGTTCGGCGGCTTCGAACACGCCATGGACGGCACCGGATGGGAGTCTCACTCGCTCAGGCAGATTACCGGAGAGGGTAAACCTGGGCACATCGTCATCGCCGCAGCCGGTCCGGGAGACAGCAGAGCGGTGCGCGCCTCATGGAAGGTGGCCGCGGGACAGGAAGTGACGGTGCCGGCCAAGCAGGCTCAGACCGCCACCTACAACTTCTGGAGCGACACTACCGAGGACGGGGACTGGGTCCTGGAAGTCTACGCCGCCGGCAAGCTCCACTCCCGACACGTCGGACGGCAGATCGCGGCCAACATGTGGAACGGCAGGCAACAGGTGAAGGTGACCGTCGATGGAGAAGCAGACGTGGCGCTGAAAGTGATTCGCCCGCAAGGCGATCACAATCGGCAAGACGTCATCCTCTTCGATTGCTGGGTGACCGAGAGTCCCGGGGCGAAGTTCCTCGCTCACGTCAACTCGGAGCTCCTGCCCGAGCCTGCCGTCTTCCCACATGTCATCGCGGTCGGTTTCGCGAACGGACAGTACTCCTCACAGCAGCTTCAACTGGGCGGCAAGCCCGACGTGCTGGTTGAAGGAGACGGTCAGATCAGCTTCACGCTGCCCCGCGTGACGGCGCTCGCCGCTTCCTGGCTGGCTGCCGACCCGACACTGGATGCGGTGGCTGTTCGAGAGCGGCTGGGGAAGTTCCCCACGCTCGGATAATCATGCTCATAAGGGTGGCGGCGGCAACGCCGTCACCCTGCTCTTCTTCTGGTAACAACAACGGCCTTTGTTGGAGATTCAAACAGATGACTACTCTTCTCGAACAGTTGCAAGCTGATGGACCCGCCGACATCGACGGCCTCGCCGCCCAGCGGCTCGTGGACTACTCGGAGCTGGTCCGCGACTTCGGTGCGGATTCGCAGGCGGCCAGCGCGTTCGCGACCGAGAACGCCGACGGCGGTTCCTTCACCGAGCTGGCTCCCGTTGTGGTGAGGACCAACAGGATGTTCGGTCGGGGCGTCGGCAGCAAAGCCAGGCGCTTCATCCCGCGCGACTTCGAGCAGGCCGAGACGCTGCTCACCGACGCCGACGGCGAGGCGCTCTGCCGCTTCGCGGAACTCCTCCAGGAGGTCGGTCCCGAGCATCGGCAAGTGGCGGAGTTCCTCGACCTGCACCGCGACAACGGTCTGCTGATGGAGCTTCTCGACGAGGTGCTCACCCTGGAGCTTCTGCACCACCTGCGGGGCGTGTTCGGCTCCGAGCGCGAGGCCTTCATCGAGAGACACAACAGCCGGCCCGGCTTCAAGCTCCGGTGGCAGCAGACGATTGGCGGCGGTTGAGCAAGGGGAACGGTTCGTGTGCTTTCCTTGACGACTTCGATCAGAACGACCGGAATGAAGGAGAACTCGCTGTGCTCAAGGCATTGATCCTGCCTCTCGGACTGCTGCTGTGCTTCGTCCTCGCCTACTGCTTCAGCGGCCAATTCCTCAGCCCTGCCGACGATGTCATCCACGGCATCATGACCATCGGCATCGGCTTCCCCGTCTTCCTCGTCGTCTTCGGCTTCGCCACGCCCGGCTTCGACCTGCCGGAGCCCACACGGACCGCCAACTAAGCGCGCACCGCGCGCGCTGAACGACAAAACGAAAAGCTACTGCGCCACTGCCGGCGCGGTAGTCTTTTCGTTTTGCCGGCGCGACTGCTACCTACTATAGTACCTCTCGAAATCAACGAAACGCGCTATGGAAGCGACTCTGCGAGCGCAATTGCCGGAGCCAGCAGATTTTAACTGCCAAACAGATTTAAACCCTGCGGCACCGGTAAGAACATTAGCAATGGTGGCTGGCGCGGCAAAGAAAAGCAGCGCGCAGCACGGATGTGACCCGGATGCTGCACGCGCTTACCGCAAAAGACACAAGGCCGCAATCTGCTCGAAGCAGACCGCGACCTGTGCGTGGCTTCAGAACCGCAAGTGACTGGCATACAGCGGGCGATGCCATGACCGGCGTGAACTCGAGCACTTGCAGAACCTACTACTTAGTAATGACGAAACGATCGATCTCATGACCGCTCATGGCCAACTGCTTGACCGTCAGCGTATCACCGTCGACATCGCAGACTGTAAACGAGTGCCGGTCGCCGATGATCCTCACCGTAAACGGTTGCCACAGTTGCTCGCGCCACTGGGTGCCGTTCGGGTCCAACCGCGCGCCACCGCCACCGGTGACGATGTAGATGACACCGTCGGGTCGCGTTTTCGTCTTCCCGTCGTATTCCTTGTCGAGGGTAAACTGTCCCGTTACTTCGCGTTCCGCAGCCAGCGGGGCGTTAGCAACAGGAGCAGGGTCGGCCAGGAACTTGATCGGGCAGGTCCGCTCGTAGAAGTGGGCATGTCCGTTGAAGACGACGTTGACACCGTAGCGCTCGAAGATATCGGACAACAGCCGCATGCGCGTCTCTTGACCGTGCTTGAGGTTGGAGGTGAACCCTGGCTGATGGAAGTTGACGAGCTTCCAGGTCGCATTCGAGGACTGCAGGTCGGCTTCCACCCAGGCCCGCAGTTTCGCATCCGACCAGTCCATGTATGCATTGGCGTCGAGAACCAGCCAATGCACATTGCCGTAGTCGAACGAGTAATTGGCCATGACCGGAAAACGCTCGCCGGCAGTGCAACGGAAGCGGCCGATGGCTGCCTCGCCGCCTCTTTGATCGGGCACGTTCTTGTCGTCAGCGATTGACGTCGGACCGTTGAGCGGCAGCGACCAGTAGTGGAAGTATGCCAGCAAGCCCGGATGTTCATCGAAGCTCGACGACTTGTTCCATTCCATCTTGCCGACGCAGTGGTTGCCCAGCGACGTGAAGGTCGGAACAGAGCGCAGAATCGGTGCCCCGGTCTCCGGACCAGGCTTGTCGAGGTTGTAGAACGGGAAGTAGCGAGCCAGGTATTCGTTCACTGTTCCGCGGTGGTAGACGACATCACCGGTGATGGCAATCAGGTCTGCCTTCTGCCGCCAAATCTCGTAGGCGACATGCCCGGCCTCGACACTACCGTTGCCCATGTCGCCGACAACGACGAAGCGATGCTGCGCGCCCGTTTTCGGGCCGGAGAACTGTGAATCGAAGACGACAGTGCCGTTTCGCAACACCCGATATTTGTAGGTCTCGCCAGGAACCAGACCGGACACCTGGACGGAGTAACGGTTGTGTCGCTCCACCTGCTCGACGCAGACCGGGCGCATCAGGATTTCATGCACGCGAACGGTCGGCTCCACCTCCACACTCCACTGACCTTCCTGGCGAAGGGGAACCGCCCAGTGAAGTTCGAGCTGATCCTGGGCACCAGAGCCCAGTTGAAGATAGGGCAAAATCATGAAGTACTGCCGTCCTGGCTCAGGCAAACCTTCATTGAAACTTGGAGATGAGGAACAGGAGCAACCGCTTGCCTTAACAGGAGCGGTTCCTGTATGACGCCCGCGACCTTTCTTGCAGCACGAGAGGCCGCAAGAGACGCAGGTCCCTTTGCCACCCCCACCCTTGCCCCCTCGGCTCTGGCGGCTCATCCAGTAGCCCCAGGCGAGAAACGCCAGGTTAGCTACAATCATCAAAACAAATAACGCGACGATCGCTTTCATTTGCAAGTCCCTGTGTTTGAGAGACGAATAGGAGACTGTTAGTCGGCATCCGCGTTAGACGAATGCACGGATGTCTGTGGAGAATCAGGGTTGCAACGTCGGTGAACGCTGCAACCCGGGCGACGCATGCGCCACCAGTTCGGACATATTGCCTTCGAGTGAGCCGGCTTAACCGGGCTGCGTCAGCTCGATGTACGAGATTGCCTGTCCTTCTCGGCTCAGCACCTTGAACGCGAAACCATCTATGGTGACCGTTTCGCCCAGGCGCGGACGGTGACCGATGGCTTCAGTTACCAAACCGGCAATCGTGGTGCAGTTGTTGCCTTCGCATTGGAAGCGCGCATGGAAGAACTTGTTGAGTTCGAAGAGTGTCACCTCCCCGCGCACGACCCAGGTCTTCTCGCCGGTTTTGCGTATGTCGGCGATCGGTTTGTCATCATACTCATCGAAGATTTCACCGACGAGATTCTCGATCAAGTCCTCCATGGTGACAAGCCCAATCATGCTGCCGAACTCGTTGATGACGATCACCATGTTCTGATGCTTCGACCGCATTTCCTCCAGGAGATGGCCGGCGCGCATCGTATCCGGTACTATCGTCGCCTGGCGAATCAGGCCGGCGAGCGAAAAATATTCATGCAATGCCGCATGGACGTCGGCGCCCTTCTCGCGCGCCGCCCTGGCGGCCTTGTTCACCTCCTCGAAGAAGTCCTTGGAGTTAAGCACACCAAGCACCTCGTCTCCAGCCCATGCCATTACGGGAAGTTTGGAGTGCTTTGTATCGTGGACAATTTTCAGCACCTCATCCAGTGTCATGTCCTCTCGCAAAACATCGACCTGGGACCTGGGCACCATAATGGCTCTGGCAGTCAGTTTCTTGAACTCGAGGGCGTGAATGAGGAGGTCGCCTTCTTGCTTGCTGATCAGCCCGTTCTTCTTGCTGTCCTGGACAAGAATGCGAAACTCTTCGGCGCTCAGCGGAAGCTCCTCGGTCTTGTTGCGAACCCCCAGCATGTACATGCAGCCGTTGGAGATCGCATTCATGAGCCAGAGGAACGGCGAGGTAATCCGGCAAAACAGGCGGAAGGGCGCACCGAGCCTCAACAAGACTGCTTCCGGATAGCTGATGGCCAGGAACTTGGGGACCTGCTCACCGATAATGATGTGAGCCATGGTCAAAAGCGTGAAGGCTATGATGAAACTCACCCAGGCCGGTAACACGAAACTTTCCATCCCGGGAATCAGCTGGAGAAGCGGATCCAACGCTTGCGCGAACGCTTTCTCCCCAAGCCATCCGACCACGAGACTGGCTAGCGTAATGCCAAGTTGCGCTCCAGCGACACTCTGATCGAGGTCTCGATGGAGAGCCTTGACGGTGTCGGAGCCTGCAATTCCAGTCTTCGTCATCTCTTCGACGCGGCTTTTGCGTATTCTGATTACGGCAAACTCCGCTGCAACAAAAACTCCATTAATGAGAACGAAGATGGCTACAATAGCCAGCCCGATGAGAATAGAGCCGATGCTCATACAGTTCACTCCTGCTTCTGTCAAAGGTTTCTGACAGGTTTGGAACCATGTCGAGCCTTCGGCGGAGGTGTCAAAGGTCAAGCCCGATGGTTTGGCGTTTTGACATCAGCCGTCCTGCATCAACAACTAATACTTCACCGCTCAACCACTTACTGGCCGGCAAGAGAAGTTGATAAGAAGCGAGAACGTTCGTTTGATGGACAAGGTATCAAAGGTCAGGCCCGATGGCTTGAGGTTCTGACATCAAGCCATCGGCAAACAACTCTGCTTCACCACACAACCACGAATAATGGCTGGCGAAGGAAAGTAAATAAGAGCGAGAACGTTTGTTTGGTGGCTAAGAGTGAAAAATCAAAATATCTAAATTACAGAAAACTCTAGCTCAATCCTGGAACCTTGATTCAATAAGAGATTAGCTTGATTAGTGATTCTTATAGTTTGAAAGAGCTTTTTAGTAAAATATACAAATCTCCTAGCTCTCTCGCGAGCTTTCAGTCCACAAATCAAGCACGTTGCCAAGACGCCTCGTGCTTCGCTGTGAAGCTATACAACGCCGGGTGGTTCGGACAAACACGTCCAAGCGTTATACTTACGCTATGCAAGCCATTCTCGTCCACTCACCGCATTACAATACCGACCTTGCCGAATTCGGGATCGACAAGCCGTTCGCTCTCGATCGTGGCGACCTGGTAATTCAGCATCTAAGACAACTTCAGGCTTTTAAAGGGGAGATACTCAGACCTGAAACAGTCACCGAGGATGATATCAGGTTGGTCCATACGCCGAGATACCTGGAAAGTCTGAAGTCCGAGCAGACCTGGCTTGATATATTCGAGCTTAAGGCGAATGAATATTTTCCCGAGAACGCCAGCAAGAAACTGCCCACGCTGATCAGCGATATAAGCATCAAATGCGGTGGCACTAAACTGGCTTGCGAAATCGCACTAACAACGGGATTGGCTGCCAATCTTGGCGGTGGTTATCATCATGCTTTTCCCGATCAGGGACGGGGTTTCTGCGTACTCCACGACATTGCCATTGCTATTAAATCATTGCAAAAGCACGGCAATATCAAAACCGCGATGGTGGTGGATCTGGACTTTCATCAAGGTGACGGCACCGCGTTGATTTTCCAAGACGATCCGACCGTGTTCACTCTCTCGGTCCACTCGGCGGAGGGTTGGCCCGAGGTCAAACAAAAGAGCGATATAGATGTCGAGCTCTTCCAACACGAGGCTCACACGTATATCGAGCGAACGGAAGAGGCGATCGATCGAGCCCTGGAAAAGCTTGCACCAGACTTAGTGGTCTACGTAGCGGGAAGCGATCCATACGAGAAGGACGTCCTTCCGGGAACACGCTTTCTCAACCTCTCACTCGAAGTAATGGAGCAACGCGACAAATTGGTGCTGGATCGCTTCCATCAGAAACAGATCCCACTTGCCATGGTCTTTGCCGGCGGCTATGGACCGGACGTCTGGGAGGTGCATTACCGAGGTGTGCGACACCTGGTGGCGCTTGCTTCCCAGGGCTCGTATTCACGCTCCAGTGCCGCTTGCTGAGCCGAGCTAGAGATTAAACAAAAGAATTATTAGAACCGCATAATATCCAATCTCGCCTCCATGCCACGGTTAAATGTTTACTGGTCTGGACCTGGGAACAGGACTAATTGCAGCTTTTCAGCATTTGTCATGGTTTCCCTGAGCTTCGCGAGGCTTGTACATAGTTCATCCTCACTGATATCTATGAAACACATTCTCTAACCCGTTCTCACTGATCTGTAATTCGCCAACCCAAGTTCAACCCGAAAAACCAGCTTTAAATCCTTCGACCTTCGGCATCTCTTGCCGAAACAAGTCAAAACGGAAACTCAACCTGTCACTTTCGGAGGCTCTTCAATGGCTGTTCACGTCGAGCTGTATCCGGTCCGCATGGGCACCAACCAGTGGTGGCGGCTCCAGGTCATCGGACTGGAACTCTCCGCCTTCCTGGACGCGGTCCGCCAATCTGCCATCCTCGTCGCCCTAAAGACCGGCATCATCGGCGCACGACCCAAGACGACCGGCGCAACCGCCTGCGGCTACCTCAACGCGCCCGGTGACGACGCCGTCCTCAACCACGCCATGGCGGTGGCCGCGCGTCACGGAGTGGAACTCACCCTGGGCGAGGCAGAGGTCTTGAGCAACTAGACTCCTCGCGCCTCAAAGCTTTGCGCAATCGATTGCTGGCTGCGGAGCCGGCAGTAGTTCAGTCCAAGCGAGGAACAACACATGACCCACTGGGTCCCGACGATTCTGCGAATTCTCCTGATCGCCGCGGCTGTCGCCATCGTCATCACGATGGCTGACAACCTCACCTCCCTGGTCCGGCCGTTGAATGCCGAAATCGAGGAGCTGGTTCAGCCGCCTAGCAACGTGCCTATTACCAAGTAACTTTCTTCACAGGTAACGGAGACACAACCCATGTCGCAAACCGCCATAGCCGTCATCGCGATGCTGGCCACGCTGGGAGTCGTGGGACTCGTGGGAGCCGCGGTTACGTCCATCATCCTCTCCATCAGACTGGTGTCCGAACGCACCGCCCGCAAGCGCAACCGCAAGCGCGGCCGAAAGAAGGCGTCCCGCATGAAGCGCAAGCTGGCCCGGGAACGGCGCAAACGCGCGGGCATCAAGACCGCCCTGGAGTTCCAGACCGGGCTCAGGCAGCGACTCGAGAAGGAACTTCTGCACGAACGCCAGAGCGGAGCACGCCGCCGGCTGGACGCCGTCAAACACGCTCTCGACAGAGCAGCGGCTGCCCACCAGAATGAGCTGGCCGCCGCCCACACTCGCTTCGGTGCAGACGTGAAGCGAGCGCTCGTGAAGCTGATCGCGGAACGCGAGGAAGCGGTCAAGCTGCTCCTGATCAAGAACAAGGGGGCTGAGGCTCTCCCCCTGCAGCAGGAAGTCCTGGGACTGGCGATCGCCACCGGCAGCCACGCGCGCCACGCCAGCGCCCTGCACAACCTCGCTCTGATGACGGCGAAGTTCGACAATCTCGGGCGCGCCCAGGTGCTGGCGGCCAGAGCAGTCGAGATCGCCGAGGCGCACACCCCTGACGATCCTCGCCTGGCCGCCTACAAGCGCCACCTGGACAAGCTGAACAAGAAGCTGCTGCAAGGTCAGTACCAGGGTCTGTTCGCCACCGCGCAGCAGCTTTGCACGTTCGGTCAGTCGGTCAACGGCGGACGGACGTTCATCGCAGCCTCAAAGGTGGCAGCCAAGCTCGGCAACCACAAGGGACAGGTCATCTGCCTGATCAACGCGACGGACGCCTGCCTGGACGCCGACT
>CAYTDR010000213.1:0-10035 GCA_964436185.1 uncultured Candidatus Obscuribacterales bacterium
TGTCGCTCGGAACATCCTTTTTGGCGAGGGATGGTCGCTGAGTCTCGTCAACCCAATCCGAGATCATCGAAAGAATTTTCGAGTCAAGGAACTCGGTCTCGACCATTAGATGTCCTTGTCGAGGCACGACCGTGTATTTGCAGTTCTTGGAAGCATAAGTCTGGAAGTATCTGGTGGAGTCCTCCGGCTTGCAAAGCCGATCCAGTTCGCCAACAAGGACGAGAACAGGAGTTTTCTCAGATACTTCAGGGAACTTCTCCATTCCAAACTTGTTAAGCCGCCAGCTTCTTATCAGCTCCAGAGCTGACTGTTTGTCACGGTTGCGTTGATTATTGATGTGCGCAATCGACATATGTCGTTCATGAGCCAATCGTCGCAACAGGTACGGACTCATATCAAGTTCCGCCCAGGGACGCTTTAAGAACGCTCCCAAGGACTTCAGCATTTGGGGATAGAGAATGAACTGCGGTCCACAATAAGGACTGCACAGTATTGCACCATCGACTAAATTCGGGTTTGTTCCCGCGATTGCCATCGCCATATTGGCACCAAGGCTTTCACCCATACAAATAATAGGAACTCTCGGAAACTGCTTGCGCAGCCGTTGGAGAATGTTGGCGACGTCCTCTCTGGTGGCGTTATATCTGAAAGTACGATTGTGTTTGGTACCATATTTGTCGTGATACCACTTACCGAATCCTCTCATGTCGAACGATACGAGGGTGATGTCTTGCTTGCTCAACTGTTTGCCCAGCGGAGTGAAAGCTTGACCGTCAAGACAACCACCGTGGAAGGCCAGCACGATAGCTTTTGGATGACCACTGGTCGCCGGCCATGAATATGTAGGAACGTTGATCCCAGAAAAGTCCGGTTTACAAGCGTTTACCTCAGATCTAGTATCTTCGGATATTTTGCTGACCGAACCGTTGACTTCGCCAATCGTATCGTAGGACCCTTCGGCCAGAGCTTCTTCAGGATCGAGATCGATCGTATTCAAGCCCGTCGCGGCAAAGGCTTGCAGGGAGACTAATGACCAGGTCAGCAATGTAATAAGGAAAGTTCTAAGCAATGGCATTCGCATGTCTTTTCGCTGGTTATATAAGGGCTTGCGAAGCGAGTCTCTCAATCAACTCTACTCCTACAAATAACATCTTTTTCGTTTAATGATGCGGTTCTGTCAAAATTTCTAAGTGATCGATGCATGATCTAAAGTTTTCAGCTCTGCCTCGATGTCGGCGACCCGCGCAGAACCCCGGCGATACACCAGAAGAGTTCTACCCGCGAGCACTAGCCATGATATGCCGATCATATCGACTAGCAGCCCTTTCAATTCGGCAGGATCATGTATAAAGTCTCCTGTAATGCTCGATACCAACAACGTTATCGGGTCCGGATCTACGAAAGTGCCAGCCCTGATCCAAGTCAGTACCTGTATTAGTAACATACTCAAACTCGCCCACACTATCACGGCTAGATCGGACGAACTCAACTCTGTTCTAGATATGTGTATACCACCCTCTTCGGAATGTGACACCTTAAAAGGAGCGGCGAAATAGAGCCCGATTAGTGCACAGAACAAGCACGAGACCAGATCCGAAACCTGGTTGCTCGTACAAGCGGATGACATATACAAACTAGAAGAGATCAACCAACCGTAGGAGAGCCAGTACCGCTGCCGGCTTACGAACTTGAATCTCCTTGATTGTCGCAACAATATCCCTACAATTATCATGACGAGCAGCACGGTCGCCGTCGTGGCAACCGAGACTCCGAGCCGTGCTCGGTCATCCTGATATCGAGAGAGAAGCGATGCGGCTTCGGCGTCGACTCCGAAAAGCTCATAGAAGTCAATGCGGAAAAGCTGGTAAGCATCACTCTTTTGAAACTCACCCACCTGCAGATGAATCAGGCGAGCCAGTTCGCGTTCTAACCAATAGTACTCAACCCCGACGAGGTTGTGCATGAAGGCTGAAAACACGTTGTTGTGAGCAGTTTGATCCTTAGTTACCGATACTGGATGGAGAAACTCAGGATCCTTGCTGAATTGTTCTTTGGACCAATCTCGCAATGCGCCCAGAGCTACCGCATTTTTGCAGGAGAAATCTGATCGCATCAAAACGATCGCCAGGTTAGACGTCATTAGTTTCTTTGCGAAACTGGCGTCAGGCAAGTTTGGTATGTCCAGAAGGGACAATTCGTCTTTGGCATCCGTAATGGTAAAGGTGCTCTGGGCAGGCTTCAAAAAATAAGACACCAACGCCGAAGCCAGAACGAGCACTACTAAGGAAATAGTCAATCTCTTTGGTAGATCAGCCATATCAATCCCCATGGAAAGTTACGGCATAGTGTATTCACATGCCTTGAGGTATGTCTTTCAAAGAGAATCATGTTAAATGAATTTTCATTGATAGCGCGAGAAAGCGGGCTCTTCTTCGCCAAAAGAATACGAACCGTTAAGTGTCAATTCCGATGGCGCCTAAAAAGTGACGAATTTGTGATCGGAAGCAAGTTGCCCTAGTGGTATCGTATTTAGTAGCTTTCGGTTCAACTCGATTAGCAGAACGAAGGTCTAGTGGTAGCCGTCTAGTCGACCGGCAACCCTACTTCTCTGTTCACTTTGAAATTGGGAAATTGATTCCTCATTTCGCTTGCCTGGCACATTTCCGCATTCCACAAGTGCAGAGCCCTGGCCAGGTCCTGCACCGAACCGATGGACAGGTGACCGACACAAGCGCCTTCCGACCAGAAGTCACAAAGGAATGAACGTACACCGGCTCCCAGATAAATCTGTGAGAAACGCCGCCTGTTTTCGATACGAGTCTGGGCGAAGGGAACATCGTCAGTTCCAAGGGCCGTCAGAGGCGAGTTCAGCCCGCGGAAAGCATCATTCAAAATATGATGCAGCCCTCGACTGGTCACGAGATCCGGATATATAAGCTGAAAAAGCTCAGCTTCTTCATTATTTTTGCGAGCCAAGGCTGTTATCTCCGCAGATTTGTCCTTCCTTTGAATAATAACGCAGGTCCTGCCGTTTTCGAGCGCCCTGGGGTGATGTGATGAATAGAAAAACTCTACCTCGGATGCTTGGCAACACTCGTTTAGATTAACATCTGTCGCAAAGGAACCGAAATAACTCGCGGTTGGTAGAATTCTCTGGTTCAGGTTCTATATCATTTGAGTCTTGACTCAGACCTCATTCACATCGATGAAAAGCCCATATCTTGCGCTAGGTATTCCGGAAGACGCTAGTCTCATTGAAGCGGAAAAGGCATATTACAACTTAACCGCTCGTCTATCCGTTCCCAATCTGCCGAAAAAGGCTGCTAATCAGGCACAGCGTTGCTTGCTGGCATTAAAGGAAGCGGTGTCCTTACTGCAGAACAATGCGAGGACTACCGAATACCGCCGAGCCAGAGACGAAGACCAGCGCATTGTAAGTCTCGACTACAAGACCAGACCGCGCCTGGGTCAGCTCTGTGTCGCCTCAGGCATTATTTCGATGGAGCAGCTGCAAGAAGCAGTCGAAGAGCATATGGAGACTGGCGCTCCACTTGGTGAAATTCTGGAAGAAAAGCAATTCATTTCCGGGGCGGAACTGGAAGGATTGTTGATGGGTCAAGATCTCATCGATGTGGACAACGAGTGTACTGAACCTACCGGACTCAGGCTGATCACTCTCAACCTCGCCATTCCTGATATGGTGCTGATCGCTCAAATGGAGATGAGAGTCACCGAAGAATCTATGATCCAGATCTTCCTGAAACACCGATGGATAGAGGCTGAGATCGCTCACGCCCTGGGCTTCTAAGTAACCTCATTGGCGTTTATTTTTGCCTCTTGCATCGCCGGGTCAAGTCAGGTCAGACGATATAGATTCCATATATGCACCGCAAAATCTACGTTTCGCCCCAGGCTGACTTTACGTCGATGCGAGCGCGCTCATCGAACCACCTTTTCGCAAAATAATCTGTAGCTGGGTGCTATGAGCAAGTGCGCAGCGATCCTAAAGACTTGTCGTCGATACAGCAGTTTTTCGCGTTAAAGGTAGAATATAAGCTTATTAGGTGGTGTATATAGGTCTCGAAATTAATGCATGAGAAGAGAGGATATAAGACTGGTAACCCAGCTCTGAACACCAAGACATTCGAAAAGTTCAAAGACGAAAATAATATTGATGGTCGTCTAGCGGCTGGCGAACGGATGACGTTGCAAGGCACCGTCATGAAGAGCTACATGCTACTGGCTACAACCGTGGTTAGTGGTGCTGTAACCTGGTACTACGCGTTCGCCGCGCACAGCCCAGAGGCAATCTTTCCGTGGATGATTTTTGCTTCGATAGCAGGATTTATTCTCGGTTTGATCATTATATTCAATCAGCGTTTGGCACCAATGCTGGCACTATTCTACGCAGCCTTTCAAGGTCTTTTCTTAGGTGGAATTTCAGCGCACTACGAGTCCCAGTTTCCAGGAGTCGTAATGTCGAGTGTGGGACTTACAGCGGGTGTATTTTTCGCGCTATTGATGGCATACACTTCCAAGCTGATCAAGCCGACTGAGAACTTCAAGCTCGGTGTAGTGGCTGCCACAGGTGGCATCGCTCTATTCTATTTGCTCAGCATTATTGCAACGGCTATTTTTCACGTGCAGATTCCAATGCTCCATGAGGGTTCACCGATTGGTATCGCATTTAGTGTGGTCGTGGTTATCGTAGCGGCACTAAATCTGGTGCTCGATTTCGACTTCATCGAGTCAGGCGTAGAAAGTGGTGCCCCTAAATACATGGAATGGTACGCAGCTTTCGGGCTTCTAGTCACATTAATTTGGCTCTACCTCGAAATGCTAAGACTGCTTTCGAAACTGCGCAGCAGATAGATAATTTCTGAGAAGAAGAAGAGTGCCGATTCAGGAATCACCCTGGATCGGCTTCTGGCTTTTGGGGAGAATGACTCAGTTGAACTGGCTCTCTCTCTAGCTCTTGTGGCAGTGTCCAAGCAATATAGAAACGTAGATAGTCGCTGAGATGCCGATGGCTAATCGGCACCACTGGGATCAAGGTTTGGTGGCGGGCTATTAGGAACGGACTTTTGCTTGATAGGTTGGTTTAGCTGTCGCACTTACCACAATACAACATTACGACCATACGACTATACATTCGTACGACGATACGTCATTCCCAGGCCGTGTCAATTGGCGTCAGAAGGTATGAACCGCTTAACTCCGTCCGTCCTTACTTTTCGATGCCAACAGCACAATCCAGAGCGAAACCACGTCAGATGGACGCACCCGAAAACAACGGACGGGGTGGCGGCATCAATCGTTTTTAAAAGAGCGAGAGCAGGTCTGGCGCAGTTTAGGTCGTCCGCTTTTGTTTGGCTGCTTATTCGAAGACGAGCTGTCGACAATACGACAAGTCAACCATTCCACAATTTCAAACCGCAATTCGCCAACTGGACCAGTTTGAGCCAAAACATTTGCAATTCGCCTACCAGACCGTTTGAGCCCACAAAAAATTATCTCATTCCCACACCAATCATCGCCCATACCACCATTCGTATTGTCGACACGGATGACTATCCAATTGATCGACGAAAAGCCGCCATCATGTGTTACTTGGACTTTCGGGACGGTCCTCCAATGGTGAATAATCCATATGGGTTTCACAAATTTGCCACAAATCGAGGGTAATCTCTTGACAATCAAGGGTAATAGTACCCTGCGGCGGGCTTACTAGATGTCTTCAACAATTCCGGGTAATTATCCAGCAGTGACGACTGTCCAAGAAGAGATTGGAGAGTCACCGACGGTTGGCACGGTGGCAGCGACCAACTTCGGACAGTTGGTTCAGAAAATTGTGCAATCGAACTCCGGCCAACACCCGGCGCTGGGTCCGCAACCTAGACCGCCTAAGGGCACCAGCTCATGGGAAGACTACAAACAACAGGCTGAGTACTATAAATATTGCAAGAACTTCGCCTATGCAGAAGCAATGTGGCTCAAGGCGATTTACGAGTCTCATGCATTTCAAAGAGACGATTGGAGAATCATTCATAGTCTGGAAGAGCTCGCCACGCTTTACTTTGCACTAAGCCGATTTGAACAAGCTGAGGTTTTCGCTGTTCGGGCTTTTGAGGCGCACAAGGAACAGCATGGTGACGACCATGAGAAAACAGCAGCATCACAGGAGTTCCTCGCTAACGTTTACTTCAAGCTTGGTCGCTTCGAAGAGGCAATCAAATACGCACAGGATGCGCTGGCTGTTCTGGAGAAGGCTCTAGGCCACAATCGAGCTCGTGTGGCAACTGCTTACTTCAATCTTGGCGTAATTCATCATTGTTGCCGTGAGTTCGAAAAGGCTGATACCTACTACCGTCGCGCATACAGCATACGAACAAGGCTTTATGGGCAAGAGCACTTGCTCACACAAAAGATCAGCAACAGTCATCGAGACATGTGCATGGACAGACAGGCTCACGCTGAAGCCAAAGTATTGGTAGACATTCTGATCTCTTAAGTCGCCATTTCCTGGACGAAGTGGTCTTTCGCTTGAAGCCTCATTCACGTTCGCAGCTTCTGATCAGAGGCATCAGCTTTCTACATGCAGGATACCGTCTACACACCTAACGCCAGGGCGAAAATGTCCATCGAATGCCGCGCATGGCCGCACCAGGGAAGACACTATGGTGCGTCTCACCTTCTGCTTTCCATACTTGAAATTTGAGCTGTTTTTTGTCTTTAAAAATGGAAAGCTTGTTTGCAAATGAGTCGAGATCCTTGACCATATCCTGCTCACCATGAGTGCTCGTCTCCAATCCGCCGACTGCGAAAAACGCCCGCCCGGCGATAGGTCGGCCTGTTGCTTTCGACTTTTCGAGAGTTCGAAAGATCACATGCTTGTCGTACCATAAAGATGGACTGACAACGACCAGACGCTGGAACAGACCTGGCCTGGTCAACATGGCATAGGTAGCCAGAAGTCCACCATATGAATAGCCCACGATTGTCCTATCCTCTCGCGTTCGAAATTGCTTCTCAAGGTGAGGAATGAGTTCTTTGGTGATGAAATCCAGATAGCGATCGGCACCTCCTGATAGTTTCTGAAACTCTTTTCCATAGCCGCCTTCTGCAACATGAGTCGGAGTGTAGTCACGGGTTCTGTTCAACTTGAAGATGGGACCATACTTTTCATCAGCCACTCCAGGGTAGGCGACTCCAACTACGATCAAGGGTTGTATCTCATCATGATCTCCAAGGATTCTGGTGATTGACTGAACCATCGGAAAGCAGAAATCGGCATCAAGTACAAATACCAGAGGATAGGAATCCTTCTTCTTCTCATAATCGCTGGGAAGACTGATGTACAGAAGATAGTCAGTTCCCACTTCCTTTGAGTGAAGCCGCTGAACCTGCGTGCCAGAGATGGAGTAGGCCGGCGGTTGCACTACTGCTGCTCCAGCGCCGCTAGGAGCGAACAGCAAAAGACCCGATACAAAGGCGGAGACACATGTGGTAACTAGCTTCGACATTGAACAAAACCTGTTTGATGGCAGTGAGTAAGCATGATACTACGCATCGAAACCGGTCAGGATACCCATTCGACCATCAATCCGGTCGATTAATAAGGTCCTTTTCGCTCGAACTAGCCGGGCGAGCTTGGGCCTCGAGAATCTTGCGCCTGATGTCCCTGGCGATACCAGGATCCGCCTTCACATAGTAACTAGCAGCGGTTTCGAACGCATCTATAGCGTCATTCCGAGCACCGGCAGCCAGGTAAACGTCACCAAGCTTATTCATATTCTCCATCAACATATTAGTGGCATCCATGCCGCCCAACAATTTGGCAATTTCAATAACTCTCTTGCGAGCAGCCAGTTCCAGCTTGGGTTTACTTACATAGCCAAGGTTCTGAGCCAGATAGTCATTGTACGAACAGAGGACGCAAAGCTCTTGTCTGGACATGTTGCGGAGAGGCTTATTGAGCTCGATGATTGAGATCGCTTCTTGCAACAGCGAGACCGTTGCCAAAAGTTGGTCGTTCACCTTTAACTGCAGGTGGTGGCGAGCAGAAGCGCTGAGCTTCTCACCTGAGGAAAGCGGTTTCTCGATAAAGTCTGCCTTTTGCCTCAAGAAGTAGGAATAGACATAGAAGCAGTGGGCGAGATACAGAGCGCTGATGGACTTGTCGGTTCGTGCCTTGTTCGCCAGTTGCCGGACCTGGTCCATGATGGATTCCATCTCCGCCGCCAGGCCCGTCAACGCTGATTGCTGACCTGACTCTAATTGCGACATATAACTCGAGCTCAGTCGTTCCATCAGTTCTGATGCGGCAAAGAGCCGTCTATTGGTTGATTTTTCTTCTCTAAGCGCCTTCCTAAAGCACTTTGTTGCCTCATCGTCGAAGCCGTCCACATACACAAGCATTCTGCCATCAAGAACATAATCACTTTGCTTGTCTGAAATCTTGACTGAAACGTTCGGAGAGCCGCTTTTAATCGGCGTCTTCCAGGCCAGACTGATGGCTAAGAGCACAAGTAGGAACAGCGCTACCACGCTTGGGATCAGTACCAGATGCGGTATCCCGCTGACCCTTTTCTGCCCAGTCGCGTCAGGAAGAACAGCTGCTAAGTCATGTTTGACTAGATCGATACTGTCATACCGATCCTCTTTTTCCTTTTCGACGCATTTTACGATGATCTTGTACAGATTCTCTAAATTGGCAGGGTCATCCTTCCCTGGCACTAATGCTGGCGGCCCGCCATCAAGATTGGCTTGCAGAGTCGACATGAGAGTTTCGCCGCGAAACAGAGGCACTCCGGTGAGCATCTCATACATGACGCAGCCGAGAGAGTAAATGTCGCTTCTGCCGTCAATTGGTTTTCCATGGATCTGCTCTGGGCTCATATAGGCCGGACTACCAATCACATCACCAGTCTGGGTAAGGTGCTGTCCGCCTGGTATGTCAGCCTTGGCTATTCCAAAGTCCAGAATTTTGACGGTCTCCTCACCGGAATCAGAATCAATTAGAAGGAGGTTGGAGGGTTTAAGGTCTCTGTGAACTATTGCCTTCTCGTGAGCAGCTTGCAGACCACTACACATTTGGATTGCGAGTTTTACCAGCCGACCGGGTTCAATCTTCCCGGTTTTCTTCAGCACCCGCTCCAGGCTGCGCCCCTCCAAATACTCCATGACGATGAATGGAAAACCGTTTCCTGTAACTCCGAAATCGAACACTGAGATGATGTTGGGATGAGATAGCAATGCGCACGCTTGCGCCTCTCTGCGTAAACGCTCAACGAGATGGAGATCTTCGATCAAATCCTTTCGCAGCAATTTTATGGCGAGCTTCTTCTTTAATACGATATGCAAGGCAAGATAGACCGCCCCCGTTCCGCCTTCACCGAGCTTCTCGATGACCTCATACCGGTCAGCGATGAGAGTAGCCTCTTGATGAACTGAATTCGAATTCGACAGACAGTCAATGTCGACCAGTGGGGGTTCGGGTAAACCGATTACCTTTCTCGTTGAACATTGGCAGGCGTTCCAAAATTGGTTGCATTGTGCACATCGCAGCGAGTCACTGTTCAAATGTTCAACAGGGGTTTTGGTCACAATACAGAATCCATCGCTTTGACCTTAGTGAATTAATTGTTCCCCAATAACCATTCGAACGCGGTCCGTCGCCAAGCGATTTGCTGTCATCGAACGAGCCTTTCGTAGTCCGATAATGTATATTATGTTTCATCGGCGTATCTTTCGCCCGGTATCCCTTGGTCGGCCTGCGTTTTCGGCGACAATTTTTGCAGCCTCTCTGAGCAGATTTTTCAATTCAGATGGTCGAACGTACCTCGATCTCATTTTTAAAGGCATCCTCTCGGCAGTTTCTCATCCACTCTTCTTCCACTGATTTTTTGCGATTTGACGTCATGTCGTCGCGTCAAATAAAAATGGAACTCGTTGCCTCAAAATTTCTTCGCCGAATCCCTCTTTTCTTAGGCAGCAATTTCTAACGGGTACGAACTATTTTGAGGCGATGGGCCG
>CAYTDR010000214.1:0-10026 GCA_964436185.1 uncultured Candidatus Obscuribacterales bacterium
TCAAGTAGACCAAACGGACTTTCGCCAGCAGACGAACTTGCCGACACGTTCACTGTTTTGCTTGGGCGCCACTCTGGCCGGTTTCTCTATAGTCTGTAGCAACGGATAAGTAGTTCCTGTCAGTCCGATTTTTCAATCAACGAGGCTTCCTGTGGAAAACTGGTTCAGTCTGCTCCCGGTGGCTTCTTGAAAATTACTTTTTCGAAAGTGGAACGAAATTTCGAGCGGCGCGTCGTTAACTGGCAGTGAATGAATCTGTGTTCCACTCGGAGATGCGCTCAATGGGGTGGTGGAATCAGTTTCTGCTGTAGCACGCCGAATTGAGTGCCCTGGGCTTAGACAGTCTGACTGTCCCCTTGGCACATCCGCCATGCCGTACCCAAGCATCAGACAAGGAGATTGTGATGCTAGATTCGAATTTTGATAATTGCCCAGAAGAAGCTGTTCCAGCAGAAAATTTGCCAGGCCAATTGCCAATACCGCCCGTGGTGTCGAGCCCGACTCAAGATTCTTCCGATTGCTACTCCACTCAATGTGAGGATGGCGTCTGTGTTTTGCGGTGGAAACCGCAGGCATAAATGACATTGGGAGACGCTGGCAGTAAGTGTTGATGATTTACGGACTCTTGGCCTGTCCCAGCATTAATAGCTCCCGAGCACGGAAGTATTTGTTTGAATGTGCGACACGAATCAGATTTGCCAGATGATGTTTGGAATCCGGAGTTGATAACGTGTGGCACAGCGCTACTGCCAGCTGACCTGCCTGGGAATTGGTCGAAGCCTTTTTCGACCTTGCTGTGCTGATTTCTATCCGCTCGAGATACATGGGTACAAGAGCATTTACGTCAGCATTGATGGCCAGTCGCCTGAGAAGAAATGCAAAGCTGGTAAGTGTTCGAATGTCCTGTGCTCGACGAAGAATTTCGTAGCCGGATTGATTGGATCTCAAGAATCGGCACCATATCAAGTGCTCAATGTCGAAGTCGCTGCCGGCCTGAAGTATGAAGTCGAGCGCTGAGGCTTTCAATTTTCGTGCTTCAGCCAAGCTGAGTAATCTGTCCAGGTCTAAATGGTTCGTGCTCAAGAGTGGCCAAATGCGTGCAATTGCCTGTTTATCGATGTTCTCGATTGCGTATAAAAGGAGCTCCTCTACCACTCGGAATGTATACAGGTAGTGCAAAGTATTGGAAATGACTTCTTTGTCCCTCTGAGACAGCTCTGTGAGAACCACCTTCAGGGGTGCCGGTGTTTTGCACGTAATCAGCTGCAGGATGATCTCTCCCAGCTCGGCGTGCCAACTGTAAGCACCGATCGCCGAGAACAGCTTTTCATGAACGGTTTCAAAATTGGGAGTGAGGGAAGCGCAAGTTAGATCGATTAGTCTGATCTTCCTTTGCTTCATCTCTACGAAATGCTTGATGCCTCGATCGTCCATTGTGTTCAGTGCATTGAGTACTGAAACTTCGTCTCCTGCTGTGGCTAGCAACATCCACGTCGCTTCCTCTTTCAGCAGGTCGAGTTGGTGCTGCGGAAACTGCAATCGGGAAAGTTTGAGAATCAGCTCGTCCAGAGGATTGTTGACAGGCTCGTTGAGCGTATTGAGTGCCTCGGAGACGTTTTCATTCTTTAGTATTCTCGAACTTAGGACGTCGATTCGATTAATATACTCAGAGCTCTCAGCCAGCATCGTGCTAGCAGTATCTACTAGAAGTTGAAGGGCTCGCCGGCTTGTTTGCACGGCTGAGTCGGGTGGCAGAGAATCGTAGACCTTCATCGCCGCCGGCACTGCAATGCGAATGTCAATCATTGTCCGCGCCTGTGTCTGGTTAGAAGGCTGAACGGATTGCTCAAACTCAAGCAGATAGCAAAAGAAATCAAACACTCTAGGAGAGTTGAAGTAAGGATTCTTTAGTTCCTGCTCCACTACTTCTTCCAAGCTCTTCTGAACGGTGGCTAGCTTTTCGATCAGTGCGTTACAGCTGTTGAGCTGCTTGTTAAGATAGTGATTTACTGCCGTGTGCAACCAAGCTCTGCATTGTTCCTCAGATGGATTTTCGCTTGTCGCGGCATGTGCCTGAGATAGAAGGAAACAGTTGTGTGCGAGTTTGTGGCTTCCTAAGATTGCATGACAGCACCCTGAGCGGATTAAAGCTTTTTGCAACATTCTCGTCTCGATTGTTCTGGCATACGGAAGGTGATACTTTTCATTCGGCGACTCTAGAAAGTTGAACACATGAAGATATAGTTCAAGTGCTGCCTCATAGTGTCCTCGACTGAAGTGTTGATCTGCCCGAGAAAGCTTCAACTCTACCCAACCAGGTCCCCATATAGTTCGAAGGGTCTGGTCTGATTTTTCCTTCAGTGTTTTCCAGATAGTATTTAGAGCCGTATTCTGTTTTTTCTGTCGCGTTCTTTTTGCTAGTGTGGTGCTGAAGGCAAGTTCTGTTTCGTCAGCATGTAGAGCCACTCTGTGATGTGTATCCGTGAGCGAACCATCCTCACCGTGGTCACCTGTTATGGTTTCAGCAGATCCAGGTTTGACGAGCAAAAGCAAATCTAATTCGTTCTCGTTTGCGCTTAATTCCGGAATCGATTGTGGAGTGCTCCACAGCATTCTCAACAGGAGATGGGCTCTTGCGGCGAGCTCCTCATCTTCGTGATTGAGAAGAGTTGCGAATAACTCCGATCTCTCCGGGCACTTCAGGTCGGAGCGTTTAAAGAGTATGCAGTCGTCGTCTCCATGAAACTCGTTGTATAGCTCCGGGTTCAAAATGATGGCGAGGAGCGCGGTATCAATCAACCAGCAGGAAAAATTGTCGACGGTGGTGTCGTAGTCGAACTCGTTTCTGTCAGGATGTTGATAGTTGGGATGACCCAGCTCCAGGCTTTTCATTCCCAGGAGCGCAGGAACATACAGTGCATCGTAATCGACCAGCCGCAATCCTTGCTTCGTGACTATGATGTTGCCGTGCTGTAAATCACCATGAGCGATACCAGCACGCTCTAACTCGGCAGCCAGTTTCCTGAATTGATCGCGGAGCGAGCGCATCAACTGCGAATTTTTGAAGTTGTCTCGAATGTAGATATCGAGGGTATCGCCTTCCACCCAATCCATCTTTAGAATCGGGTACCAAGTTCCCTTGACTTTGATTCCTCGATCTAGATAGTGGAATGGTACAGTACACTCGAGATCGTCAACGACCACGAAGTCGCTAATCTTCGTGTAACGTTCTTTTTGCTCATGTCTATGGTTGAGAAAACAACGAACCGCCCAGTTCGAGCCATGTCCCGTGACTTTATAGACACTGGCGAAGGCTCCCGTTGAAGCGCGAGGAAGTCCCAATGCATTCAGCGATACGCTTCCGAACTTCAGGGCATCATCAGAGAAGCATGCTAAGGGAGTTTGGATCGCTTCGTTGTATTCCTGCGGTGTTGGCCAACTCATCGAGTCCGTTCTCCCAGTTATGAAACGTCTTCTTCAGCGGGGGGCACTGGCTCGGATGTTGATTTGACGCCAGCCAAGCGATTAGCATTGCGCGACTTGATTTCCGCTTCGACTGCACTCAACCAGCTCTCCTTGCTCAATGCCTTTCGATTGTTCTTTCGAGCGAGATTAGCTACTACGACGAAATATTCATCGGCGAAAAATGGTGCGACTGGACTCTTAATTGTAGTCATCTCAGCCATCTCGCGAATCTCAGAGCTAATCGATCCAATTAATTGATTGCCGGGTTTTGTGTAGTAGTAGAGATACGCAAGCGACGTTCCGTGTTCGAAAAGCAGCAATCGAACGATTACCGACACGATGACAGTGTCGTTTTCAATTAGCTCATAAGCAGTTCTTCCTGCCGAACACGCATCAACTCTGCTCAGCTCGACCAAGAAGTTTTGAAGAGACTCATGAGTAAGAGAATCTGTCAGGAACTTCACATGCTCTTGGAACTCGCTATCAGTGCCGAACTCATGCAAAATAATATGTTTGATAATTAGACTACTGGCCAACGAGACGGCGGGAATCAGCCTGGATATACGCTGGTAAGTCGCGGATAAGTTTTGCTCTCTAGCAGTTCGGTGCAGTTGCAGCAACAATTTTTCCTGTTTACTTTCCACAAGAGCCAGACAAAAGGCAAGGAAGAGTGTATCGAGCGGTGGCCGCTCCGTATCTTTCTTGCGGCTGCCAGGTAGGCACCAATTGAATTTCCCTTCTGAGGGCATCGTGCCCAATTTTTCCAGAAACGGTGGTATCAGATGCGATGTCGCCGGTAGCCTCAGCAGGTTCATTAGCAAATGCACCATGCTTGCTGTTCCTCTAAGTCGATGCGCTCGTTGCATTAGTGCGATGCCGGAGGAAATCGAACTGTGGGCGGCAGTGTCGGCAAGTAAGTTGAGTAAGTCTGTATTTGTTCCAGTTACAAGAATTAAGTCAGTGAAGAGGTTCGATGAGCGTCTGGTTTCTGAGTCGGCCGTCTGAGCTTGGTAGGCACTATTTGTGGTTCCCAGCGTGTCTTCTGAACGGTCACTAACTTTTATGTATGAACCATCTCCCGCACTCGATTCCTCGATATCTGAAGGTTCCGTCACCAGTGGAGAATTCTCCGTCGATATGCCAAGCCTACGCTCGAGCTCCAACAAAATTAGGGAGTCGACGTTGGCGCGCCGCAAGGACGATATCACCCACCCGGTGAACTTGGTTTCTCTTTCGGAGAGCTTGGATACAATCAGATCCTTGTAGGTATCCTGGTATTCGACCAACAGGCAAGCAATTAGGTTGGCTACATCGACCTCCTTTGCATGGGCGATGACGGCGGTCGTCAATCCTTCGAAGGAACGCTCTTTTTCATTTGATACTTTTGATAATCTAACAATGCTTGCCATATCAGGTTGCAGATTCTGAGCCAGACTCAGGCATTGCCAGAGTTTTGCGTTCAGTTGGTTGTTGTTGGTTCTGCACACGTAGGCAAGCAACTGTTCGAGTGCAGAGCAGTTCTTCAGGTTGATCAATACTCGTGCGACGCAACTCTTGTCTTTGCAGATCAACAAGGACAGCAACAAGTTAACGAACGAGTCTTCTTTGTTTGCCAGTACGTGTGCAATCAAATTGGCAACATCGAACTCGCTGCCATATTTCATGATAAGCGAGAACAAATCAATAGCATATCCTGGCTCATTGCGAATGTCACGGGTGATACTGTCCCCGATGGCGAGACGCAGAACAACAGGAATGTCCGGCGCTCTTTTCAGTTGGTTTAGACACTCCCAGAGAGTGGACGTCGCCTCGGTGCCAAGTTGTTTGAATGCGAACGCCAGAATTGGTTCAATAAGGGAGTGACTGTCGAGTTGCCACATAACCTGTGCGATGAACTTCGTATCTTCTTTAACAAGCCTTGAAACGACCAGGCTCAATCGATCGTATTCCTGGCGATTGAAGAGATATGCTATGACGCAGTCCACATCGGAACAGTCACTTGTGAGCTTCGATACAAACGGCTCGTAGCAACGCGGATGCGATTCTCGCGTGCAGGCAAGTGCGAGATCGATGAACCTGATTGTCTTATGTTTAACTGATTCAAACGTAACTACAGGATCAGCGTTCGAATTCTCGAGTAGATCGAGAATCGTTTGAGCGTCAGGACAGTTTGCTATGCGCTTCCAGTACATCTCGCGTGCAAGCCATGCTTTAGATTCAGCTGAAACGGAGAGCTGCTGGAGAACTGTGTCCATTGCATAAAGCACATCGCCATCAGCATCTCCCAGTAGTGGCTGATTCTCTTTGCCCATAATGGTTAGGCATAGGTTTTCTACCTGCTCGATAATTCCCTCTCTAGAAAGATCGTCTTCATAGCAATGTGCGGTTTCGAGCAGCAGATGGACTGCCTGTCGGTCTAGTTGCGCCGTAGTGTTTGCCGCAATAGACTTATAGATTGCCATCGCTGAAGCTCCTAGTGCGCGCATATCCGCGGCGTCGTTCACCGTAAATGGTGGCGCCTTCGCCGGCAGTGAGCCGTCACGTGCGTTGGTCCGTTTCGCATCGATCAAGTTAATGAACAGCTGAAACACTTTCTGATGTTTTATGTAACTATGGTTCAACTCTTGCCTGACTGTCTGCTCCAGGAGGGACGCCGGCATCGACGTCTGGAGAGTGGTGAAAGCTGTTGCTATCTGATCTGTGCGGTAGTAGTTGATCGACAGCAGCAATGTTGTTCTCAATTTAGCCGCTTCGTCGGACAGCGTGCCGGCTTTTCTATGTGCGAGCAGAAAGTTGTTGTGGGCGAGTTGCAGGTTGCCCAGCATGGCGTATGAATATGCTAGTTTGATCAGGATCTGGTAAGTTCGATTGGCGCACAGTTCCTTGATACGTTCGGTTTGCGCAGGCGTTCTGCCGGCCAAGAGCCGTTTCTCCACCGAATCGAGTTCGTGGTAGCAGTTGTTATACTGAACCAGAGCAACATCATAATTTCCATTCTCGAACTGTTTGTCAGCCCTCTTCAGCCTGTCAATCAACCATTCCTCATTCATGGTGTTGCGAAAGACGTGATCGAAGTAGGATCCCAGCGAATTCCGAACCTTCTCCCTCCATTTTAGCTTTGACGGATTGGCTTTTTTTCTTCGTCTGGTTGCAAAGGTTTTTGGCTCTTCGGCTGCGGAAGCAAGCAGATGCCCGATACTTTCCATCCTTGCGGAAGGATGTTCTCGGATGGAAGAATCTTTGTCTTCTTTGTTAGCACCATCGGCGGTATCAAAACCTGGCAGCCTTGATACCGGCTTTATCGCCGGCAACATCTCGAGTTCTTCCGAGTCCGCACTCAACTCAGGGATCGCCCCAGGATATGCCCACAACATTCTCAAAAGCAGCGCTGCGGCGTCGCGAATCTCGTGGGACGCATGGTTCAGCAAGGTCGAGAACAACTCCGAACTCTCAGGAACCTCGAGATCCGTTCGCTTGAAAAGAATGCAGTCATCTCCTCCCTCGAAATCTTCATACAATTTCGGATCGATTGAAAGCGCCAGGAGAGAAAGGTCGATCAGCCAACACGAAAAGTTGTCGACGGTAGTGTCGTACTGCAGGTCGTTCCTCTCTGGATGTTGATAGTTTGGATGCCCCAGCTCCAGGCATCTCATACCAGTGAGAGCTGGTACGTAGAGTGCATCATAGTCGACAAGTCGCAAACCCTGGTCGGTTATGAGAATGTTGCCGTGTTGCAAGTCACCATGTGCAACACCAGCGTCATCCAATTCACTGGCCAGCTCCTTGAACTGTTCTCGCAGCAATCGAACTGCTTCTTTATCTTTGTAGTTCGTATTGAGAAAAACATCGAGCGTCTTACCGTGTATCCAGTCCATCTTCAGAATCGGGTACCACTCGCCTCTGACTTTGATACCCTGTTTGAGATAGTGAAACGGAATGGTGCATTTCAAACCATCAAGTGCAACGAACTCGCTGATTCGTGTGTATCGTTGTTCTTGTTCGTGCCTGTAGTTTAGGAAGCAACGGACAGCATGGTCCTTCCCACAGGATGTTATTTTATAGACACTTGCGAACGCTCCAGTAGCGGAGCGAGGTAAGCCAAGAGCGTTCAATGCGACTGCCCCAGCTTTAAGTTCGGTATCCATAAAACTGACTACCGGAGACTGGATTACTTCATTGTATTCTTGTGGGGTGGGCCAACTCATTTTTTCTATCCACGATCGAACTCGCCACTACTATCATTGTCTAAATTCTGTGTTTCCATTAAAGAGATCTGTATGTGTTGCTCGCACCGTCTCGTGTGAAGAACAACAGTCCAACAATGAATGCAACAGCCACTTGGGCTGCGACGGTAGTCTGATTGAAGCCTGTGACCAGGCAAGAAATTTCTGGCTGTTCCGGATTGTAGTGAACTGTCAGCTTCGAATTCTTGTAGTGCTGAATAGTAGACTCAGGATTGTTTCCGGGACCACCAAACATTATTCGATCAGCTGTGAATCGGTGCCCGTTAACAGAGTAAGAGTATTTTATGGATGCTTCCTTTCGGCTACCCATTTTTGTTAGGACATCTTTGACCTGCGCGTTGAGAAGCTTCCCATCTGTCTCCGGCCAGCTATTGCTGGACACGCCGTTGCTGACATCGTAACCGACACATCCAAGACATATAAGAACGAAGACCAATCTCAGTACTTGTAGGAGGTTCCAGGCAGCGCCGGCTGATTGATTCATGCGACCCACCTTTCTAAAAGCCTGAGATACAACAATTCTACATTCGCCGCTTGGCAGCATTGGATCTATAACACTGCTTTTAGTTTTGAACTTGGAGCAGCGGGCTGAAGCCAATGTCCCGCGAGAGCCCTCAATCCTACTGATTTCGTACCTCCAATCGCGGAGCATGAAACAATTTCAGAGGTTGTCGGCGTTTAGATCTTGGGCTACATGCCGAATTGACCGAAATATTGCCGGTTGACAAGTCGGAAAGCGGGCGTGGATGAGGATTAATAGACAAAGCGAAATTCCAATAGCGGCAAGTGTTTTTTTGCCAAGAAAATGCCAGAAAAACTCCCGGGTGTGTCCGGAAAGGTAAGCTGAAACAGCCATTCGAAGGTTTCGCATTTTTCTCGAGCTTGCGCGCTATAAATTCAGAGTCGAAAGGCTCCCAAGGATCGCCACCGTTGGAGAGCTAACCTGGATGTGCTTCTTGCCAAACAAGGCAAATGGCATTTCCCTCTAGGTTTGAGCGGAAATCAATCGACGCAAGAAAGGAAGAAAGGAGCATTTATGGGCAATCTACGCATACCTTCGTAGTTCCACCAATCGGCCAGCCAGGTGCCTTCAGCTATTATCTTAAGCATCGGTTGCGATTTGCAAGTTTCTAAGGAATCACCATCAATGAACATCATAGAAAAAACAACCAAAGAAAATGTCTCGACAGATCTGAAAAATCAGTCCAAGCAAAAAACTAAGTCTAATAATAATCAAGAACAACCTGTATGTTCCAACGGTGTATGTGAACTGACCTGGAAACCGAAACGAAAGGCAGCATAACAACAAGCATTAAATGGCTGGCAAGGCAAATAATTTTGGAGCCGGTGGCATAGAGTCATCGGCTTCGGCATTTCTAGTAGACCTTCAACTCGTTACTCATTGTCCTTGATATTCGAAAACGAAGTTGTCGCCTGATTGATTGGATTGAACTGTATGCGTTGCTGACCGATTTAGCCACAATCAGGGCAGCCTCTTTGTGGGTCCAGTCCACGAACAATTTCCAGTTCTCCACTGAGTCCATCCATCTTCCAAAGTTCGTTGCCCTGTGTGACACCGAGTTTGGTGATTAATTTGATAGCTTCAAGAGCCATGAGTGCGCCCAACCAAGCAGACATAGGGCGCAATGATGTTTGGTCCACTGGTGCGAGCGGAATGTCGTCTATCCCTGCGTGAGGCAGCGCGCAACGTAAGCACGCCGAGCGATCTGGTACCATCGTGTAAAATTGCACTCTTGGACCGAGCACTCCGGAATGCACGAGGGCTATGTCATGGTGCATACAAATGTCGCTCAGTCGCAACTTGTACTGCCAATCTCTTGATGTCTCGACCACAACATCTGCGGATTTGATGGTTTCATCTGAGAGATCATCCAGCGGCTGTAGAATTAGTTCGACATCAGGATTGTCATTTTGTTTGGCGATCAATCCGGCTAGTCGACTGCCATTCTCTTCTGCCAATGTAATTTTGCCGATGCCCGCCTGAATGAGATGGACAATCGCAAACTCTGCCGACCGTTCGCCGCAGATCAATAGGCAATGGCTGGCTAACAACCTTTCTTGCTTATCCTGGGTCATTCCCGGCAATCCAAGTTGGTCACTATAGCGAGCGAGTTGGGTGTCTGTAAGTGCTATGGGCTGTCACCTGCGTTGGATTCACTACTCAGTTTATACTGCTTTTGAAGTACTGCTATGCGAATCATGTTTCAGTCGCGGACGGCACTGCTGTTGATTTCCAAATGCCGAATACCCCAGGGAGGGGCATTCGTAGAGGGGATTGGGGTAGTTAGAAAAACTT
>CAYTDR010000215.1:0-8331 GCA_964436185.1 uncultured Candidatus Obscuribacterales bacterium
CGCAGCTGCGGAACGCGATCGGCAAACACAGCAGATGAAGCAACAGCTTCTAGAAATGGTCAGTCATGATCTGCGTGCCCCTCTTAGTTCAACATCCACCTTCCTAGAAATGCTGGCGAACGGCTCCTTCGGCGCTATTTCTGACAAGCTCAAAACAAGATCAACAGCAGCGGCAGCTGATATGCGCAGGCTGGTCTCTATGACATCAAATTTACTCGAACTGGAGTTGCGCGACGCAGGAAAAATGCAGATGGATTGCACCACCGTGCATATTTCTGAATGCCTTGAGCGATCGGTCGCATCTGTGGAGACATTGGCTGAGCAAGCCCAGATCGAGATTGTGTTACAGAATTCCGACCAACTTATCTACGCAGACGGCGATAGACTCGTTCAACTGTTTGTAAATCTCTTATCAAATGCAATCAAATTTTCTCCGCCCGGAGAAACGATTTTAGTCAATTGCAACTCCTCCGATACCCATATTTCTATCGAGATTGTGGATCATGGTTCGGGTATCGATCCGGACCTTCAGATGGAGATTTTCGAGCGCTATTCACAAGCTGTACAGCAGAATTCTATGATGGGACCTGGCTTCGGTCTAGGCCTCGCAATCAGCCAAGAAATTGCCGAAATGCATGGTGGTTCGATTAAAGTTGAAAGTCAACAAGGAAGGGGCAGCACATTCACAGTGTTATTACCTTTGCACGATGAAATCGACGCCTTACCAATCTCCATCCCCGGCGCCTGACAGGATGAAACGCTTGATGAGAAATGGTTTGAATAATGCGCTAGTACTCCTAATCATGACTGCTAATTCGCCTGCACATACCGAATCTCTGGAGAAACTAAAAAGTTCACCGGTTACTGCGTCGAAATGTTTTAGTTTGGCTCAGAGTCAATTCAATCAGGGAAATTTAGACCAGGCCAAAATTTCAGCAACTCAAGCTATCAAGTTGTCTCCTGGCGAGGAGCGTTTTTATATTATGCTCTTTACGATTTTGGAGAAACAGAACAACTGGCAAGAAGCTGTGTCGGTAGCCGAGTCAGCTTTGAATCTAATGCCGGATAGAAAAACACTCCAATTTCAGCGAGGATTGGCGCTCTTACACATAGGACGATATCTGGACGCCGTCTCTACGTTTAATCCCCTTGTTGATTCACCTCTGCCTTGCGGTCAAGCCGCTCTTGTGGCCCGCGGAATCTGTTACAGGAAACTCGGGAAAAACTTTTTGGCTCTTAGGGATTTGGAAAGATGCATCGCAAGAAATCCAAACAATGAGTCTGCTCTGGCTGAACTGGCTCTTAATTATTGGCTTAGAAATGAGATACGGTTGGCAGCAAAATACTTCGTCAGCGCATCGAATAAGGTTAAGCAAACACCCGAGTTGTTCTATCCAGCTGGCGATGCGCTTGTTAGAACAGGCAACTTCGCTAAGGGAATCGACTTCCTCTCTCTAGCGATTTCAGCTAATCCCCGCAATGCTGATGCGCTTATTGACAGAGGCTTTGCCTACAATCGTCTGAAGAAATACAAAGAGTCAATTGCAGATCTCAACAGCGCGTTAGCAATAGATCATTCACTACTGGCAAGACTCCTCAAAGAGGATTCGCTAACACAACTTTTAGGAAGAAGAACTGTCACCGACGTGTCAGTTAAGAACAAGGATATAAATATTCCCAGAGCAGAACTCGAATTCCGCTATGGAGAATGCTATTTCTATCAACAGAAATATTTACTGGCAATAAACTACTTTGGTCGTTCTCTTGCACTTCACCAGAATAACGCGGTGCGCATAGCGCTTGCCGATTCTTACATGTTCTCTCATCAGCCGAAATTAGCAATAAAGGAGTATGGACGAGCCCTCCAGGTTCTGCGCGGAAACACCCCCTTACATTTGAGGATTGGAGAGTGTTTGGAGTCCATGGGAGACTACAAAAACGCAATCAGATATTTTAAATATGTAACTGTTGAGGCACCGGAAACGGTGCATGGCTTCCTTGCAATAGCACGCGCTTATGCGAGGCTTGGCAAGCGAGATTTAGCGATTGCCAGCTACAATCACGCGATAGGTCTGTCTCCATGGAATGCGGATTCATACATTCAAAGGGGGAACTTTTGGTATCAAATTGCCGAAAATGAGAAAGCGGTAGCGGATTATGGAACGGCAATTAAGTTAGATAAAAACCGGGCTCGAGCCTATTTCCTGAGAGGCAGAGCTGAGGCTGAGCTTGGACAATTAGAAGCAGCTCAGAAGGACCAAACGATCTTCCAAGAACTGAGCCGGAAGAAACGGAGATCTTGAAGAGTAATTCTGGCAAGTCAAAGACGCTAAAAAGGGAATCAAAAAGGTCGAAAATTGGCGAAATTTAGAATACGGAAAGAACGAAGGAGACATGGTGTTAGCCCGTTCCTCCTTCGTTCTTTCTAATTCCGACTAGTTGTCTTTATGCAACGCGCCTACCGTCTGGGAAAAAGCAGGGGAGATCCTGCCTCCAGATGGTCTTGTACAGTTCCCGGAAGCCGCTGGTCAGGGTGCGGTACCATTCGCGCGTCCCTCGAATAACGAGGTAGACGTAGCCCAGCCAAGGCGAAGCACCATTTACGGTGCCTCCCCTTGGCTGACGCGGGCTGTCTAGTTCGGCAACGCCGGCACCGGCGGAGTCGAAATTTCGAAGGTCTGTCTGTTGATCTTGAGCCTGGTCAGCCCGTTTAAATTGAGCATGCGGTAACGTGAGAGCAGTGACTTGACCGGATCGTCGAGCAGAGCGCGGTCGGCGGTCAGTTTCTTCTCGAGAACTTGCCTCTCGCTCTCGTCTTTCTCTGCGGTCAGCTTAACCCTCAGCCTTTCGATTCGGTCGGAGATTGCCTGACGCAACGCCCCCTCCGGATCATCGACTTTGTAAAGCATCTGCATAAGCGATCTCTGTGCGCTCTTCTCAGCGTCATCAACTTGCCTCTGAGCTTGTTGCAAACGTTTGCGCGCTGCGTCCTCGTCCGCATTTCTCGCCTTGGCAGTCTGGTAGGTGCCGCCCTCTGCCAAGCTTACTGCAAGAACAGCATCGGAGGCTGCACCGTTCAAAATGGCCAAATTCGATTTTTTTTCACTCAACTCTTGGCGAGCGGAAGCGAGCTTGCATTGGGCGTCTTCGAGTTCGCGAGTTGCCTCCTCTTTATAGAGTTTGAGAGCGCGTTTCCGGTTGATCATCTCAAAGACGACCATGTAACCTTGCTTCTCAGGGTTCCAGCTCAGTCCTCCGCCGCGGAGGTGTTGATTCACTTGAAAGCGAACGACCTTAGAACAAAGGACTGGTCCCTTTTTCTTATCTCCGACTGTCACCCACGTAGCACTGAACATCCGGCCAATTCCGGATGATGTCTCGCCAGCCTTAAACCTGAGTTCCTCCAACATCTCGATCGCTTTCGTTCGGCTGATCTTGACGGGTTTGCTGGAGACTGCCTGAACTTGAGTGTCGGACATTGTTTCTCCTTTCGTTCATTTCTAGCCGCGTCTGCTGGCGCAGCCCCGGTTAGAACAAATCGGGAACACCCCGACTCGCTACATGCAGAGGAATCGCAAAGCCAAACTCTGTCTTCACAGCGATGGCGGCCGTTCGTTGGCGAGTAGACGAACTCATATGAGCCGGCAAACACTCCCTGAAATTCTCTCTCAGCGGCCTGCACCCTTCTCGAGAAAGTCGATGAATACAAGAACCGGGCGCACGAGGGTTCCGATGATGATACCAATGAAGAGAACGACGACGCTTGCGACGACGGAACCGAGCATGGCATTCCCTTTCAGATGACGTAGGACAGAAGTACCTAAAGCACGCGCGACCGACGAATCGCGAAATTGTGGGTTCGGCAGAGAGCGGAACAACAATCCCCTCTCTTGACTGACGAATCACCGAATATGGAAGCTTGAAGTACTAGCCGTCCGGCTTAGTAATGCGCAAAAGTTTCCGGCGCCAGAGCGCTCACCCATGGCTCTGCTTTCAAGCGCTCAGCCTGAACGTCCGTGAGCTCAGTGATGAAGACGCGGCAGTCATCAACATTACAACCGAGAAGAAACAAAATGTTGCGCTGTGCCATCGTCACCTTCTTGAAGGTACGAATGACGAACTTGTTACTCGGCTCAGGTTGCAACTTAGCGATTGACTTGCCTGATCGACTGTCGTTCTTTTTCATTCTAATCCTTTCTATGGATCGGTCGGCGTTTCTGATTGCGCACCCAAAGGCCTTATTGGAAGAGCGCTGCTGATGCAGCGCTCTTCCTGATTAAGCCATCAAGACAATCCTCTTCTGCGAGAGTTTACGGAAGACTAGCGACAGGGGTTCTTTGCCGAGGAGGGCGGCAGGGTCTGATCGACAAGCACCTCATCGCCAGGCTCGAGTTTGCGATTGTGGCTGGTGCTTTCGATGAAGACATCGAAGCCGTCAGGCATCACGTCTGCAGAAATCTCGAAGTCCTGTCTCTGGGCAACCAACGGCAGAGCAAGCAAGCGGCGTACGGCATCGCCCGAGAAGAACTCACCAGTGGCGGTGTCGCGCACGACAACGTCCTTGTACCACTGCACCTTCTCCTTACGAGCCTTCCCTCCTCGACGACCGGTATAACGGTAGAGCCTCTTAACGGCTTCGCCTCCCTTGAGGACGAAGCCGTTATGGTTGAGGAACTCGGTAACGTTGGCGTCGACGTTGACGTCCAGAAGCTGCAGCTGTCCGGAGTTGACCGGCTCCAAACTGCGGGCGATGGCACTGCGCGCGATGGTTTCCGCCTCGCGTCCTGTCATGCGGGCAAAGGAGCTGGCCACTGGCTTGGTGAACCGTCCCGCTCGGCGAATCTCGGACTCATACTCACCGATCGGTGAGGTCGGGCTTGTGACGTCCTTGCTGAGCGCAGCGTAGATGCGCCCAAGCGCCAGGTACTCCAGATCGTTGAACTGGTCCTGCTCGAGATAAAGGCCTTTACCGATGCGAGCCAGCTCCTGATAAAACCATTTTGTGCGTCGCTGAATGCCTGGGAAGCAGTGCACCGCGTCAATGGTACTACCCATGGTGACCAGCTGCCTTGCCTCGAATCGCCAGTCGCACTTGGTACCGTCCAAGTAGAGGAAACCATCCTTTTGAGGCTCTTCGTCGCCGATGAGCTCGATCAATTTGACCGCGTCGGCGTCCCAGGAAAGTTGACGAGCCGCACGCAGACCGAGCGGATAGTTGGCATGCGGGCCGCCACCGTAGCTGTTGCCGATCCGATCCATCCAGTGGACGATGGAGTTAACGTCCCGGGTGAATGGCAGCGTCTCTACCGAATACTTCTCGCCGGAATTGACGTCGTCACCGATAAAAATGAGGGAGACCTCGACCCCGGGAAATGCCCTAAAAAGCTTCTCGGTGCGACTGAGGAGGGCACGCTTTAGCACTTCGCGAAACCATCCCATAGAACCGGTCGTGTCAATGATGAACGCTGATTGCACTTTCATATTCCAGGTTCTCCTTACTGCCGCAAATGTATGACGGCAGGTGTTTTGGCTGAAACGAAATATCGCTTCAACCGCTTCTTCATCTGGAAGCTGCATGACCTTGCAGAACTTCCGACTGTGACACCACGCGGCATCACTCGAGAATCTCAAACAGGAGAAGACAGTCGTGCACGCGTGCGGATGTGTGCAAGCTGCGCGACGGTGACCATCACTACAAGATGGACAAACCAGTTGCCGCCCTCGGGCTGTCCGTGGAACAGGAGCCAGCCGACTCCATATCCCAAAAGCCCGCAGATGAGCTGCATGATTGAGCGGTCGCGACAAAGAATTCTGTGCGCGTCACAGACACCGCAGAAAACTCCCCAGAAAATTCCAACCATAAAGAAGAACGCGTAGCTCATGTCAAACCCTTTCTTGTTTGCGTGCACGAAAGATGCCTTTGCCGGGCGATGAACGGTAGGGATTCGCGCTAGCTACCAAACAAATGATGTCGGTATCATCAGTAGTGCAAACAGCTACTCCTCGTCGAGTCCGACATTATTTGCGCTAGCAACCAAACAAATGATGTCGGTATCATCAGCGATGCTAGATTCATATGCATCCCGTTTCACTACACCGCATATACGCAGCTGCCGAAGAAGATTAGCCAGTACGCAAACGTGCCGTCGACCGCAGCATTCATATTGGCAGAGCACAGGCATATCGCAGTCGTTTCATTTATATGATGCGGTACGGACCGCCTGATCAAAATGAGTACGATGGAACTATTTAGAGAGCTAGACGGTTGATTGCGTATGAGATTGGCGAAATTTCCTGAGTGCGAGGTGCGGAGATGTATGCATCGAAACTATCTCAGCGGAAGGCACGTTGGCAAGTCAACTTTCCGCCTATCAGGCGTCTACTTACTCGACACTAAATCCGCCTTACCTTTGTACAGCCAGGCTTTTCGGAGACACGCTAATTCGAGCACCGATTTCGGGGGTGGTCAATTTGCAGACAAATGTCCTATCCCACATTTCAGAGGCTATACTCTGGTATCAACAGTGGAGCGGTCGCAATAACCAAGTGTGCTTCATCAAGGCATGGAAAATCCGGACAGCACGCAAACCTGCTTTTCGAGACTTCTATAAAAGGTTGGTTTGCATTAAGGATGTGGGGCCAGTGATACCACGGTATCATCTCTAGAAAGTTGAATAGGCAAGTTTAGTAGCGCCACAAGCGATCGAAGCCGCGAGCAGGATCTAGCGGCTCTATTCAATTAGCATGCACAGCAATACGAACCTGCTAATTCGAATTATCTTGCCGAGCTTGGCTTACTTTAAAGTGTAGCGACAGTGATACCACGATATCTCCATCAGGAAATAAGAATTGGCAGGCCTAGCGACGCCACGAGCGAACGAAGCCGCATGCGGGAATTTAGGAATTTATCTCATATACTGTCTTCTATAGTGACATACCCCATAAAAACAGCGGACTTGTATGCTAAAGGACATAGTCGAATCCAGAGAAGTTCATCGCAAATCCACTCAAACAGCTCTAAGCAACAAGCAAGAGAGCAGGCAGCGAACGATGATGGTTCTGCTGCCTGCTCTCTGCGATTCGAATCAGCCGCGATTACTTATTGAACATCCAGCCCATCGCGAAGTTGAACAGTCCCTTCATTCGCCCGAAGGGGAACGAGCCATGCAGGAGCTGAAGGCCACCGCGCATGATTCTCGTTCGGTTCGGGTACCACCAGAGGCGACCCTTGCCCTTGGCCTTGTCGACGTTGGTGTTCTTGACGTTGACCATGTCGAGCAAGCCGAAGTGCGAATGCGACCGGCCGATACCGCTCAGCTTCACACCGCCCCAGGGCAGCTCCGGTGCTGCGTGGGAGAAGATGCACTCGTTGACGTAGACCGTGCCGGCCTGCAACTGTGCAGCCAGCCGTTCTGCTGCCGCCACATCGTACGACCAGATGGAGGCGGTCAGTCCGAACTTGCTGTCGTTGGCCAGGCGAACCGCCTCTTCGACAGTGTCGACGATCATGACAGGCAGAACGGGACCGAACGTCTCCTCCACCATGACCTTCATCTTGTGGGTGACGTTGCCGAGCACGGTCGGCTCGTGGAAGAAGCCATCCGCGTTGCCGAAGGCGTTGCCGCCGGTGAGGACCGTGGCGCCCAGCTCTTTCGCTTCGGCGATGTGCGACATCACCGTATCGAGCTGGTTCTGGTCGATCAGCGGTCCGACGTCGGTGTCGCGCTTCTCCGGAGGTCCGACCTTGAGGCGCTTCGTCTTTTCGACGATGGCGGAGAGAAGTGCGTCGGTATTGGTTCCGCGCACGACGTACACGCGCTCGATCGAGGCGCAAGCCTGTCCGGCGTTGAAGAACGCACCCCAGACGAGACCGTTGGCGGTGAAGTCCACCGGAGCATCGGGAAGGACAATCGCCGCGTCCTTACCGCCCAGTTCCAGGGTGACGGGGGTGAGATTCTGTGCCGTTTGAGCGACGATGCGCTGCCCGGCACGAACGCTGCCAGTGAGGATCAACCGCGACAGATGCGGCGATTCGGAGAGATGCTTACCGGTCATGCCATCGCCGACGATGACATTGACGGTCCCCTCGGGGAAACCGGCGGCGTCGAACAGTTCCTTGATCAAGAGCCCGGTCAAGGAAGACTTCTCGGACGGCTTGAGCACGACCGAGTTCCCTGCCACCACCGCATTCAGTACCGCTCCCATGGGGATGGAGAAGGGGAAGTTCACGGTGGAGGATACACCTGCGCGGAAATCACCCAGCGAGATCTGGCCGAGCGCGCGCACCGGACCATCGTCCGACAGGCCGCGCAGGGAGACGGCATAGACCTG
>CAYTDR010000215.1:8341-9977 GCA_964436185.1 uncultured Candidatus Obscuribacterales bacterium
CCTGCCACCACCGCATTCAGTACCGCTCCCATGGGGATGGAGAAGGGGAAGTTCCAGGGCGAGATGATGCCGACCACGCCCATCGCCTCGTAGCTGATGTAGCACTTCTTGCTACGAGCGAGAGGATTGCCGAGCTTGACTCGCTGAGTGGCGAGCAGCTTCTCGGCGTTTTTCGCCAACCACACACAGGTATCCAGAACACCGGTAATCTCGGATGCATAGCACTCGGCCAACGGCTTGCCGACCTCTTTCGAGATGAGCGTGGCAATCTCGTCAGCGCGAGAAGCGATGATTTTGCGAAGCTGATTGATCTTCTTCAGTCGTGCGCGCAGATTGAGCGGGTTCGACTGAAAGGCAGCCAGCGCCGCGGTAATCGCGCCGTCGACGTCTTCCTTCGTCGCACAGGGAAGTTCTTTCAACACTTGCTTGTTCTGCGGGCTGATGGAGCGAACGAATGTCTGCTCGGTCATAGCCTCCTCCTTTTCACTTGCTGAGTTTTGAGTAAATGAGATGCCAACGAAAGCCTTCGCAAAACGAAGGCGTTGAGCTCGATCTCGTGGGCTCTGAGAGCCGCAACCATCGCGATGTGCGCTGGTCAAATCTCCAGGATTCGTTTCACACGGTGAGGAACGTACCCATGAATTCGCTCGGGCGAGATGGTAGGAATCTCGCGTAGAGCCAGCTTGGATGCCTGGGCGATTTCGACTGCTCGCTTGCGCAAATTTCCCTCATCGGCACAGTCGAACATCTCGGACAGCTCGAATGCAAAGATGAAATCCTCGAACTGCTTGACGCTGCCTTCCAGCCGGTGCCCCATCTTTTCCGCGGCCAGAACAGTGATACCGCAGATGGCATGACGCTCTTGCGGCGTCAGGTCCTGCCTCATGCTGGGCCCGACGTAGAACATGTTGAGCCCGATGTACCGGAAGAGGTCGCGCGCCGCTTCGTTGGCCGCACCAGCCACCTTGTACTTTTTGTGCAGTTCGTTGGTGCGAGCGAGCTGATGATGAAACGTCAGTTCCGTAGGCGGATGCTGGAACATCGTCTTGAGAAACTCGAACGTATCGATCATCCGGTGCAGAGGCTGGTCTTTCATCTTGCCCGTCTTGAGCAATCCGCGCACCAGATTCGGCAGGCAGAACGTTCGATATCCAGCCGCTGCAGAGAGTTCCATCAAACAGAACTCGCCGGCCAGTCGGAAGGTAATTTCGCTCAGACCATGCTTTTGCACAGCATTCATGGCAGAGCGTCCAAGCGTCGGGAGAAGAGCCAGTCGAGCTCTGATGCCGCCAAGATTTCGAACCAAAACCATTCTCGCGAAGGTTTCGAGCATTGAGCTCTCACGTCCCATCCTGATCAACAATCGGTCGATTGTCGCCTGATATCCTTTCCAGGTTTTCAGGTTGGTTTCTTGGTCGAGATCGAAGGGCAGCGGCTCATTAAGCAATTGACTCTCTTCTTTCGAGAGCCCCCGTGAGCAACAGCCGAAGGTTCCTCGGCAGTTGCAAGTGGTGGTACATGAGTCCATATACAGTCTCGTTTCTTGGGACTGAGCTGCTTAAAAATGACACGAACCTTCAGCTGCGCGACCTCAAAGGGCTGGAACACCTCAAGCCTGAATTGGCTTGAAAAATGT
>CAYTDR010000216.1:0-9976 GCA_964436185.1 uncultured Candidatus Obscuribacterales bacterium
CAATCAATCCAATGCCAATCTGTATGACATTTCCCGACAGGTCGATAATGAGATTCTGTTCAGGAGAGAACACGCCTTGATGAACAACGTCACCGAACCAAACCCCGAAGTGAAAGTTAATCACCTTGCCTTTCGCCCAGAGTATCGCGGCTACATGTCCCAGTTCGTGAAGGAGAACGATTAGAGGAAAGAGAAAGAAGAACATGAGTTCTTTCACCGACCGGCGATCGCTCACGGTCAGATTACGATCGAAGATCTCAGTCCACTTGCTCTTAATCCCCTTGCCAGCCATAATCGCCAGCGGGAAATAGATGAGGACTTGCCAGTCTAGGTTGTCGAGGAACCAATTCATCTCGCCCGCTTCAACGTCCGAACAGTTTTAGAAGGACCACCGTAATAGCATACAGGCCAACCAGCGCGCCCATAACAAGAATCATAGAAAATGCAGTCGGATCAGGCGTGATTACCAACGCTACGACCGATGCTCCGAAGACCGAATATCGCCAGTATTTTATCAGTTGAGAAGAGGTGACCAGCCCGGTGAACGAGAGGGCAAAAAGAACAATCGGCAACTGAAAGGCAAGACCCATGTAAAGCAACACAGACGATACCAGAGATATATAAAAATCGAGCCTCTGGTGAATCGGTGTCACGCCCTGTCCAAAATTCGTGAAGAACGACAGCATAGGAGGAAGGAGACAATAGTAAGCGAAAGCTGCACCGCAAATGAATAGAATCGGTCCACCAACAAGTGCCGGCGCGACAATCTCTCGCTCTCGTTTCGTCAATCCAGGCCCGACAAAGCGGCTCACTTCGAAGAGAATGAACGGGGATGCCAGAATCAACGAGGTGTAGAAGGCCACCTTGATAAAAACCAGCAGCGGCTCTTCCATCGAGAGCGCTTGAAACTTGATTTCTCCGGCCGGAGCTTGCAGGAAGCGCAGCACGTCTTTGCAATAGAGCACTGAAACGCCGAATGCGACTGCAACATAACATATCGACCGCATCAACCTGTTACGCAACTCAGCCAGGTGCTCGATAAGCGTCATCGACGCTTCGTCTTCATCCTCACTATCATCATCGTCGTCTTCGTCGTCAGCATCGATGATCGCAGGAGTAGACAACTCCGGCTCTTCATCGACGTTTTCATCCTCATCAACAATGAGCTCAACTGCACTGCCGGACATCTGCGACTCCGATTGAGGCGACTGGCTATCAACCAGATCCTCTTCAACGTTCGAGGTATCTGGTGGTTTATCCATATTCCTCAGGTCGACCTCTTCTTCAACCGAATTCGACTTGCGTCTACTAAAATCCGCCCTCGCCCATTTTGAGTACGCTTCCTGGATCAGAGTCGACGAATGTCATTGCAGGCAAAGATTATCTAAGGACGTCATTCTAACAATATTCGTTGGTCCTTGAAACCGTTCTAACGCGCAGGTTAACTAGAATCGCGATCCGATGCACCGGCGTCCCAGCCGCATTCGAGCCAACTACAACTTGAGAGTCAAGTTTTGAAGAGCTTTCTAATTGAACTGTCTTTGTCTTGCTGCTTCATACAGCGCAATTGCTGCGGTGACTCCGACATTGAGGGATTCACAAGCGGTATTGAGCGGAATGGAGACCACCTGATCGGCTAGAGCAAGAAGCTGCCTGGGAATGCCCTGGCCTTCATTACCAAGGATTAGCGCACTCGATTTTGTCCAGTCCACCTGACAGATTGTCAAACCTACTCCAGGCGCTAGAGCCACAATGTTTTGCTGATGAGTCTTACACATTTCAATTGCCTCCTCCAGCTCTATGTTAGAGATGAATGGCAGTGTCAAGATGGCTCCCGAGGCGGCCCGTACGACTTTTGGATTATATGGATCTACAGTCCCTCTGGTCAGAACGAGACCGGTGGCGTTGAGCCCTTGAGCAGTTCTAAAGATGGTGCCGAGATTTCCCGGATCTTGAACCGCATCGACAATGATCACCAAACCTGGAGAACGAGCGAACAATGTCGTGGGAATGTGCTCCACAAAAGGGACGACGGCGAGCACGCCTTGCGGAGTCTCCGTCTCCGAAAGCTGTGCAAAGAGGCTATCGGCCAGCTCAAAAACTGGCACATGTTCTGATGCCGATTGCCAGTCGAAGTCGTCGAGCTCACCATGCGCGCCACTTGTACTGACAACAATCGAGTCAAGCTCAACGTTGCGGTTGCGCGCCTCATTGATTACCTTCGGACCTTCCAATAGAAAGCAGCCATATTTCTTGCGCCCGGCTCTACTGGTCAAACTCTTCAGTTTCTTGAACTGCGGATTGCTTGAGCTGGAGATTGATTGAATTGGCATACCTTCGCTCATCCTGCCGATCGGTTAGCTTCCTGCGCACTGAATTCGGTGCTGAAACATTCAGTCCATGTCACGAGTCGAACGACGAATTGTACTTTGATAAGCGGAGCTGATCAACTGGAGACAGACGAAAACTGCACCCCATCTTAGATCCAACCACGGAGTCTGTGAGCATGACTGGCTTCCAGCCCGTTTCGCCCTGGCAGCCTCACTATCGAGATGTGAAACAGGTTCGCTTAATCCATCAGTGATTGCTGACAATCAGCACAAATCGAGCAACTTCCTCCAGTTCGCTTGATTGGGTGTCGGGTTTACCCTGGTGAATCAAAGAAGATCAACTGGTACCCTAGGAAAATCTTTCAACCTTCTCGACGCTTTTGCCGTCGACGACCACAGTCGTCGACCCTAGGCTGTCGACCACCCTTCTTTGAAACACTTACTAAAGAGATACCAAAATGAACAACAACGAGAAGAACGATTCGTTGCCTTCGGGCGACGGAGAGAACGGCTCCAAGCTGCAGACTGCGATACCGCCTGCATTCGAGCCGACCTATTCAGCCGCTGTGGAGGCAGCGGTGAGAAGCATCATGGCAAAACAATCAACTCCGTCAGCGCAATCCGCTTGCTGTGCCAGTGCAACCAGTTACATCCACGTTTACCAACATGCTGCTCAGTGCCAGGGAAGAGAGCACGCGCGCAGTGACGAGGGAATAGCCTGCGCGTCACAGCCCGCCACAGAACAGCCAGTCACCACGGAGTCGAAGGGAGTGGAGATCGAGTTTCCCACTTTTGCCTCGCTGTTTTCATCTGCAAAATCGTTATTCAAACATATGCGATCGAGCACCGTCCCAGTGCCCGGGAGCTCGGAATCGACAAAACAGAATCCGGAGGAAAAGAAGCCATCGACTAATACCAATGAAGAAGACGATGAGCAAACCGATGGCGACACTACAAGTAGTACCGCCACCAACACAGACAGAGTCGATTCAACTGATTCGCACCTACACGATCCGGAGTGGGACGAGATGTTTCCTCCGCCTCCTCCTCAACGGAAAGTTTGGTACGGACTCGATGGCATGGCTGCCATGCTCTTCGGGGTAGCGGCACCGCTCTTAATCTCATTGATGACTATCGCGTCTTGTCCGAAACGAATCACGCTGGTGCTCCTTAACCATCCAGTTGAAACAATAATTGAGCTCGCACTCCTGCTCATCATTCCATTGATGAACTACAAGGTGTGGTCATCTATTTGCAAAAACGACGTGCGTTTCTCACTCAGAAGAGGAATCGCCCTGGGCGCCGGAATAGCTTCCGCGCTTGTCATTGCAGGTCTATCGTTTGCGGCCATCCCTGCCGGGTACAACGAGATGGCAGCACAGGTAGGCACCGATTTTAGTGTCGGCTTTTTCGTCATGGGATTACTAGCATTGGGCGCCGCCATCACGGGGCTCAGTTTGATGAACCGCGCCAGATTGCGGCGTGAGTTCTCCAGCACACGAGCACGAGTCGTGGCCTACACATTGGTCGGTTTGGCCGGGGGTCTGGTTGTATTCGCGGCATGCGAAGCACGATCCTGGTATGTTCGAATCGCAGAGCGCATGGCTATGTCGGCGAAACAAACCGACCGAGAGAACGGACTAGCCATCTTGCGTAGCATGGACACCGAGCGCGAGTTGCGCATGGATTGTTCCGATGCCCGCGCTGCTGGTATTGCTGGACTGTTCATTCCAGTTAAGAGAGCCGAGTTGCAAGAGTTGTACTTCAACGTCACAGGCAAACCATTCCAGGATGAAAACAGTAAGGACTTCAGCTCGATGCCCGACTGGTACTTGAAACGGCACGTCGTAGGCACTCCTGTGAAAGGTCTATTTTTGGCCCGTTCTGCATTCAACGGAAAGATTCATCCAACAAGTTTGACTTCCACCGTCAACTGGACACTGGTTTTTCGCAATGACACCGAAGTCAGCCAGGAGGCCAGAGCCGAGATAGTGCTTCCTCCCGGAGCGACGATCACAGGAATGACCAGTTGGAAGCAGGGTGACCCTGCGCAAGCCGAGTTCTATGCCGCGGCCAAAGAAGATAATGCTGATTGGATCAATGTTGGACACTCTACACCCGCCATCGTCAAGGATCTCGGTCGAGGAAGGCATTTATTCCATTGCTATCCGGTGCTTGCCGACGAAGAGCTGAAAATCAACATCCAGGCAGTGGTGCCACTGCAATTGGAGTCATTGACCAGAACAACCTTGACATTCCCTCGATTCGTCGCCACCAATTTCAGTCTTGAAGGCGAGAACACCCTAACTCTCGAATCAGCCGATGGTTTGCACAGCCGGGCAAGTAATCTGAAATCGACCAGGAATTCCAATACCGGCGAGCATGTCCTGTCCGGAGTGCTCGAACGATCTCAGATCGAGCATACCGCGCTGGTAATCACCGCAGACAGGCAGCCGACAATGAAGGCTGTTGCCGCTTCGGATTGGGTGACTGCCACAATCGCAGATGAAGAGAAAAAAGCGATCGAGGAGCAAAAGCGAGTAGAAGCCGAACAGAAACGCGCTCAGGAGAAAGCAAACGCTCCGGAAGAACCAAAATTCGTAGTGACCATAGATGGTTCAAAGGGAATCGAAGGATTGAAAGGACTGCTCGAGAAGAAGTCCGCAGCGAAAGTTCCGGAGAAGAAAGACGAAGAGCTCAAGCCCAAATGGGTGGTTCGAACTATCGAAGAGACCGTGATCGAAGCCCCTAAACAGCTGATGATCGTACTGGACGGTTCCGCCGAAATGGCTCAATATAGAGACAGGATCAAGAAGGCACTGCAAACGGTGCCCGCTTCAATGAAGGTATTTTTGTCAGTGGCTTCCAGTGAAGAGAAGGCCTTTAGCCAACCTACCAAGTTGCAAGAGGCACTGGCCGGGTTCGAAAAGATCAAGTTCGTCGGTGGTCAGGACAATCTCAAATCAGTGGTAATGTCGGCGGAAGCTGCCAGTAAAACCAACGGTGGAGCAGTTCTCTGGATCCATGGTCCGCAGCCCACATTGAGCAAGGACATATACATCCTTTCTCCGTTTGGTTCACGTCCATCGTTCTTTGAGCTTTCACTGGATGATGGAGTTACCGACACTGTCGAGTACTTTAAAAATCATGGTGAAATCGGACCGTTCAAACCGATTGAGAGAACTGCCAACATCGGCGAAGACCTTGCTGATTTCTTCGACAAATGGATGGCTGGCAAGAAGACCTATCAACTCAACTGGGCGCTCCTGGACGAGCAACCCACCAAAGCCGATATTTTGGATGACCGAGCTGAGCAAGAACTCCTGGCAGTACATGGTTTGCATCTTGTATATGAGGAAGTGAAAGCAAAAGAGCTATCCAAGGCAACTCGCTACGCTGTCGACTACAGACTCGTAACGCCGGTGAGCTGCGCTTCCATCATCAGTGATGCCCCACAAACAACGGTTGACAACTTCTCTACCGAAGAGAACAACCAGACCGCTCCGGAGCCTGCGCCCACCGAAGCCGCTGCACCGACTATTCAAGGTGCCACCAACGGAACGATCGGTCCGCAAGGTGTGAATACGGCAGGAACTGTGCGCGTCAACAATCTGGCCAATCTCGAAGCGCTTCTCAATATGATCTGCAATCTCGTACAGGTCGGTGGGCTGTTAATCGGACTCGGTATCGGATTGCACGCCTTCCTCGTGAGGAAGACAATAACGAGCTTCTTCGGAGTAAAAACGAGATTGACGCCCGGAGCCAGACTCGCACTTGGACTCGTGATCCTCGCCAGTTCATCGATGCTGCCTGGATTGGTAAATTGGTTCATCGCCTCTGCCCGCGATGCAAACCTGTTTTCCTGAGCCAACAAATCAAGAAATTGTACTCGCCCGAGAATCCCTCGGGCGAGTTACTTTTATGGCACTCAAATCAGATCTAAAACCAGTTTAGAAACCTGCTGCCTAAACTGTTGCTGTTGTTGTACTGTCCGTAGCCGTTGCCATTGTAATATCCATTGCCGTTGTAATACGCATTGCTGTTGGCATAAGGATTGCCAAAGTACGGATTTGCATAATACGGATTCTGTGCCGCCTGCTGCTGCATCAGGTACTGATTGTTGTTGTACTGATTTACCATGGCCTGCTGTTGCTTTTGGTTTTGGAAATATGCTTTACGAGCCATTTGGTTCGGGAAGCGACCATTAGAGGTACCATCTGCGAACGCTGGAGCTGCCGTTAATCCAGTAAGTCCTACCAAACTGAGAGCAGCCATCGCAATAACTTTCCGTTTCATAAGGTTTCCCTCCTTTGGAAGTTCCTTTTCACACACCTAGTGACGCCAGGTTTCAACAATTGTTCGCGGTTTTAGTTTAAACGATTCTCATCTTCAAAGCTAAACCTTGAATGTGTGGCACTTTAACAATTAATTCGTTTCTGTCACTGAAGACCGAATAGACTGATTATTGAACCGCAGTCTACTATTAGCACGAAACGGCAATTCGCTCGTAAAGGCGCTGACTTGAGGAATAACTGATAAATATCTAATGACTCAAGATCACAACGACGCCGTTCCGCTTAGTAGTTCTCCCATTTGCCTGGTTATACTCATTGATTATTCTTTTCGTGGTAGGCGGTCACCTTTTCAGCGTTAGGGAGTGCAACTCGTCAAGAATTTGGCGGGACTCACGCATGAGCAACAGCCGGAAGGGCCAGGTTCCATGTGCCCACGTGCATACGTGCTTTGGTGAGAAGGAACATCAGGGGCAATCATGACACCAACTCTCCACACGGCATCCAGACAAAAGATCTCGTCGGGTCTGGCAAGCGATGAGATCTTCACGTGGAACGAGCAGAACGAAACAACTATCAGTGTGGTCTCATTTAGCCATAAACGATTAACCGATCAAACAGTAAAAGTAATCACTGAGCTTGCACCAATGCTGGGGCATAGTTCCGCGGTCTGGATCGATGTGCAGGGCATGGGAGACAAAGCCAAAATCAGAGAGCTCCTGGCATTCCTCGAAACCGAAGCATCAATTGATCTACTGTTCACCAGACAACAACGCTCCCACTATCAGATGCATGGCAAAGAATACTTCGTCACGTTCCACATGCTCTCGCTCAAAGAGAAGATAACAGTGGAGCAAATCTCCATTCTTCAGGTGGGTAATACCGTAGTGACATTCCATAACGGCCCCGTTGAGGAGATCGATCGAATGAAAACCGATCTCCGCCGGCAGCACAGTCTGCTGGAATCTGAAAGCCGCTTATATATGGTTCAACGATGCATGGAGTTCGCTATCGAGAGCTACCAGCCAATTCTCGACACACACAGCGTTGAGCTCGAGCAGCTCGAAGATAGGGTTATTCAACAGCCGGATCGCGAGTCAATGCAGGAGATTTTGAAAGCAAGGAAAGAGCTCATCTTCCTGAAACGGCTTCTTCTTCCGTTGAAAGTGAATTTGCGACAGCTCGTTCGCGATATGTCTTATTATTCAGATGAGAACGAGCAGAGATTGGCGCAAGAGCTGTTATATCTGGCAACCGACAAACTCGAAGTGGTTGAATACTTCATCTCACTAACATCGGACATCATGAACTTGCACATGTCCAGTGTCAGCAACAGAATGAATGAAGTCATGACAGTATTGGCCGTAGTGGCAGCCATTTTCGTCCCGCCGACGCTAATAGCTGGAATCTACGGAATGAATGTCAACAATCCTGAGGTGCATTGGCACCTGGGCTATCCGTTTGCACTCACACTCATGGTCAGCCTCTCGGTATTGTCCTTCATCCACTTCTGTCGAAATGGCTGGATCAAAGTATTCCTACCAAAGAACCGACGACACTGACATTTGCTATGATGCGCCTTTTAGTTTTCATGCGTACAAACCGATGAAATACCTGTCGTTACTTCTCTGTGCCGCCCTACTGATAGTGCCTATATTCGTTCTGCCCAAACCGTCACAAGGCGCACAGGAACAGGCTAAACCATGGTTGGAGAAGGAAAGCGATAGCACCAATCCGGCAGCGAAGAAGATTTTGTTTATTGGTCACAGCAAGTTCTTCTACAACAGTATGCCGAAGATGTTCGCCTATATGGCCAAGGAGAAAACAGCGAGCGTACCGCTCAAGATCTTCAGCGTCAATGGCGGCTCATTTAGCCTGAAACAGCACTGGGATACAAATCTCGCTCGCAATACGATCAAGAACCAGGGACCATGGGACTATGTCGTGCTTCTCGAAGCAAGCGGTCTACCTGAGTCGAACCCCAGACTATATGCGGAGTCCCTTCTTCTGTTCGATGCCGAAATCAAAAAATCCGGCGCGAAAACCGTACTCGTCGAAAGCTACGTAGACAATCAACGAAACTACCAATTGTGCCACCAGACAATGTCCATGGTAGCAAAGCGATACCGAACCTATCTTCTGCCAGTAGGAACGGCATGGAATATTTCGCTCAGGAACAATCCGGACATCAATCTTTTTGACCCCGACCGTCACCATCCCAGTACTAAGGGAACTTACCTGATGAGCTGCGTTTGCTTCGCCTACTTCTTCGGTCGAGATCCACGAACATTGCCCGACAATTTCTATCGCGTCAACGATGATGGAGAGCCCAAGCCCATTTTCGAAGCAGGAGAATGCAAGAAACTCCAGGCGTCGGCATGGTCTGCAGTAAGTTCAATGCGTCAATGATTGCGGGCTCGAACTCTCTTATTCGCGCAGTCCGAATATGTTTTTGATCTTGTCTTTAGGAGAGCGTTTCGGGCGATAGAACTCAGCAGTCCAACCCGGCTTGCCACCAGCTACGGCGTCAGTCGCTTGACTGGTGCTAGCCATCTCGGTGAGAACTCCTCTAATGTCATTGCATTCTGCCCGGGCACTAATTCCGGTGGCAGGAAGCTCCATGCTTGGACCATCACCCATATTTGGTGCGATTCCAAGGTAGCGCGCGAACTCGGACGAGACATCGTGGAAATGCCAATCTAAAGGCTCTTCTCCGTAAAATCTGTCCAGCTTGTCGAGCAGCTCTTGGGTTCCCTCAGCATCCCAAACCAGAATCTCTTTGCCTGAAGCTTTGACCATCAGTTCTGCTCTCACATCGTTGTAGGCCTTGGCATGGAACACAACGGACTGCTCAACTCCGTGACGAGCGATCGATTCTGAGGATATCATCTCATCCGACTTTATCATCGACTCTATAATCACCTTGCCGTTGCCGTCCACCAGGGCAATCGTGGCCAGAGCTGACTTCTCATCGACGCCTTCCCATATCGCTTTGAGCGAGAGGACGGCCCAATCCGTGCTGTCTAAAGTGTATCTGGACCAGAGAATAGACTTATTCCGTTCTGTCGGATTCGGGTGTGGAGATCTGGCTGTTCTGTCCGTACGCATCTGTCACCATCCAATGTGGGGAGAGTTCGCCTGAGGCAAATGTATAGAAGGCTCAATTCTACCCAGTTACAAGATGCTCGAAATTAAGAGATTGACATCTCCGGACGCAAAGCCGGGCACGGTCAAGCCGGGCTCGGCCTTGTAACACACCCCTAACCGAGCCATGTTCGAACGTGTTTATACTTCACATTGCCAAGGCATGAAGCATATATCATGCTGACTGCTTCGCCCTCTCTTCCGCTCTTC
>CAYTDR010000217.1:0-2204 GCA_964436185.1 uncultured Candidatus Obscuribacterales bacterium
AGTTTGGATGAGAAGGGACGGTTGATCACCGACTGGTCCGTACTGGAGGACTGGAAAAAACAGAAGGCTGCTGAATACAAGAAAAACCAGTGGATGAGAGAAAGCCGTCTCGGGGCAATTTTCACCAAGGTGCAGTTGGAGATCACCAACTGCAAGGCCTACAAGAAGGCGAGCAAACCATTTGTCAAATTGTTCGAGAAGAATAAGGCTCCGGCTGTGCCTCTTACTCCAGTAACATCGGTGACTGAAACCGACATGCTGGGTACGAAGGATCCCCTGCCGGCCGCCTCCCTTGCACCATATATGCCACCAACGCTCAAGACGCTCGCCGACCCTGCCGCTGCCAGCGCTAGATACAATTTGCTCAGCAATCTGGACAGATTCAAGGTCACGGGTGCGGTTATCGATGAACTCAATAGAGTCTGCAAGTCGGTAAATTGCCGCTTGCTAGTTACTGCGTTGCCGGCGCCAAACAATTCCATGCTCTACTACGAGCAGCTAGAACTAATGCAACATCTGGCAGACGACACTGGTTTCGGCTTCGTAGACAGCGGCGGTCGCGCCTTTCCTTCGCTTGCGCCCATGGAAGAGAGTGAATACTTCTATACGATTCACTTCACTCCTAAAGGTCATCAGGTAATGGCGAAAGACCTGGAAAAGGCTCTAATCGAACAGAAGTTCATAAGTAAGTAGTTCCAGTTTCCACGAACTATCTGGGCAGAGCACGCCGCCGTCGCGCTTAGTGATAGCGCTGACGAGATTTGTGTGTCTGACACAGATTTGTCGAGCACGATTCATTGTCGAAGGAGCAGGTCTGCGAGTGCTTGACAAGGCGTTGCCGCCCTGAACCAGGAACTGCTGGGCTCTCGACAACTGTAAGCGTTCCGTTACATAACGTGTTGGCCTGCCCGATGTTTGTTTCAATGGAGAAAAGTGAGGCTTTCGAGCCTTCGATGTATCTTCCTCTTCTTCCTCCATGGGTTTCACAACAGAATGACGCGAATCAAGTCACTTTTCACGGCTGCACTCTTTGTTCTGCCGTTTTCTTTGTCGTTTCTCAGTTCGTCGCCATCCCTCGCATATCATTCCGAAGCTCCCACCGACTACTCTGATGTATTCGGAGACGGAGTCTACAACTGGCCCAAGGAGATGATGCCGGTCAAGGTTTACATCAAACCGGGAGACGAAGTTCCTGGCTATCGCAGCGACTACTCGAACGTTCTACGTCAGAGTTTCGACGAGTGGGTAAATGCTTCCGGCGGACGTTTGTCGTGGGTGGAAGTAAGCCATCCTGAGAAAGCAAACATCGTGTGCTCGTTCCGTCCGGACGCTCCGCAGCGCGTTGAGGGACAAGAAGCTGGTTTGACCAAGACTCACACTCGCTACAACACCGAAACACACGAAGGCACCATCTATAAAGCCAGCATGGGTCTCACGACACGGCTTCCTGAGCGCGAGTTCAGCGATGCAGAGATCCGGAAGGTGTTCTTGCACGAAGTCGGACATGCCTTCGGTCTGGCAGGACATTCACATCTGCGCAACGACGTCATGTTCGCCAGCGTGAACAAGAATCAGATGCCGACGTTGTCAGATAGAGATCGCTCTGCCATTACGAAGCTGTACCGTCGTTATCCGCGATTGAACGGACGAGCGATGGGCGGTTCCACTCACAGCCGTCTGACCAAAGACCGGGGTTAGAGAACGTCTAACTCTGAGCATGAAGCATATAACGCGGTAGAATCTTCTGGGTGCGTCCGATTTACGGACGCACCCATTAAGTCAATGTTCTTACCAGGCAAGCTCAGTGCTAAATAGAATCACCGTCGTCGACGAGACTTTCGTTCGCTATCACTCTAATCGCGAATCGAATTTAGACATTTGGTTTCTGCATACTTCATCAGCTCATGCCTAGTAATTGAGAAGCCGTGGGATAGAAGTTAGCTAAGGAGTAACTTACTTCTATTCCACGGCTTCTTTCGGGATTTCGCCACCCCAAAAAAGGTGCCGGATTATCATGCGCAATCTGCGCAAAGGCGGCTTACCTTATGCACTGGCTAGTCATCAAAATTTATGATTATTGGCGATGCCGGTGCGAGTAGTTGTCTCTTCATTAATAGGGACTTGCTGGTGTCTTTGATCACCATTGGCGAGGTAAATACCCTTTCCACAAACACAGGTTTTTCGATAACTTTTTCAAGTAATAC
>CAYTDR010000217.1:2214-9363 GCA_964436185.1 uncultured Candidatus Obscuribacterales bacterium
GGTCTTTCCACGACTTTCTCTACAACTACCGGCTTCTCAATTACCCTTTCAATGGTAACTGGACTTGACGCACATCTTTCAGTCATTACCGGTGATGTCACTACCTTCTGAATCGTAACAGGTCTTTCAACGACGTGATCGATAATGGTCGGTGACGTAGTTCGTATCGTATGCGTCATTGGCATTGATGTAGACGTACTGCTATACGAATACGTTCTTTCGTAAGTATCAGCTAAAGATGCCTGGGGTGCGAAGACTCCAAGCGAAATCGCGAATGAACCGGCAAGCGCTGCAATATTCATAATCCTATTCATAGAAATCTCCTCATTCATATGTTTTTAATGAGTCCTTCGTTGCTTGCCTGACTCAGCACTTAGGGAGACGGGAGATGTGAAGGTTGGTTCCCATTTTTTATTTTTGGGGCGTTTTACCTTTCCTTGGAAAGGCTCATTGCAACATGCGTTTGGAATTCAGAAAAAACAGTAATTCTGAAATGAGATGAGAGTAGAATCGATGAAACTTTGATACAGAGCACATCTTCTGCGGATCGATGCATCGATCTTCTTCGATAATTTAGAACGAAATCAAGCCGATCAGCGCACTGATTGCGGCGAAGCATGCTAGTGATTTAATTGATCGTTTACTACTTCTGTAGTTCGTCCACCGATGATTTACTGATTTGGTGCACCTTTCCTACATCAGGTGTTTGCACATGCTCCGCGCGGAAACCTATGCCGATGATGGCGGCAGGCAAGAGACGTAGCACAGGTAGCTTGTTGAATCCTTTCATCAGCCACGGTAGAGAAGCGATTCCCTCGCTTTTTAAGATCGGGCGTACAACATTGTTTTGTATCGCCACCTGAACTCGCTGGGTCATGCGAGCAGGATAGAGTCTTCGCAGCTGCACTTTCTCCAGTTCTTCAACGGTGCATCGACGGTCGAGCAATGGTTTGTAGAGGATGTTGGCCGTTGCCACGGCATCCTGGATCGCCACGTTGATACCCACTCCTCCGACTGGGGACATAGCGTGCGCGGCATCGCCAATGCACAACAACCCTTCTCGATACCATTTCTTCAGGCGGTCTACTTTTACCGTAAGCAGTTTGATGTCGTCCCAACTCTTCAATTCGTGAACTCGGTCCGCCATGAAAGGAGCAACGCGAGTTATGCGAGTACGGAATGCCTCAAGTCCTTGTTGCTTGTAGTCGTCTAATTTTCCTTTAGGAATGACCAGCCCGCACTGCCAATAGTCCTCGCGGTTGAGCATTATAAGGAAGACGCCATAGTTAATTCGCCCCAGAGTTTGAGGTGGATCCGTTTTCTTTCTCGTCATTCGCATCCAGAGAATATCCATCGGAGCGCCAACGTCCTTTACCTCTAAACCTGCCGCGTTTCGTACTATGGAGGTACGGCCGTCCGCTCCCACTATGAGATCGGCGTTGATTCGCAACTCACCATCTTCGGTATCAGCAATGACTCCTTCGACTTGTCCGTCATTCTCAATTAATCCGGTAGCTTCCGTGTCCATGAGAAGCGAGAACTGCGCGTATTGTCGAGCCTTGCTGACCAGGAAGTTGAGGAAATCCCATTGCGGCATAAATGCGACAAAGTTCGCCTGTGTACGCAATCTTGAAAAGTCTGCCATTTGGAGGTGATCATCGCCGATCTGGGCACCAAGTTCGAATACTTTTTGGTGTGGTAATGCGAGGAATTCGTCTAAGATTCCAAGCTCATGCATTAGCTCGATTGTCGATGGGTGGACCGTATCGCCGCGAAAATCACGAAGGAAGTCGCCATGTTTTTCGATTACGACTACCGAAACTCCTGCACGGGCGAGCAAGTATCCCAGCATGAGACCAGCCGGTCCGCCTCCGACGACACAACACGTTGTCGTAATCAATTTAGAAGTCAAACTGCACCTCCGGAAATAGACTTGCGCTCACCAGGTGCTGCCTCAGGGCGTGCTGCAGAGCTGAAGAGCGGTTGCTCAGGTGATGTGATTTTACCTGATGTTATGGCTGTTTTAATGACGAAAGTATGACTGTTAACAGGGCGGTTCGAGGAAAATCCCCGAACAGGCAACATTGGCAACCGTTTCGTTTGTATAATTGCGGAATGCAAGGCGTCGTACGAGACACCACGACAGGAGGAATTCCTCAACCGTGGCTTTCATCCGCCACGTGGGACAGCCTCCTGATCATATCGCCGGCGTTCGTCGCGTCGGGCGTCGCAATACTCTTGTGCCGTCAGCCGGGTTGGAGCGAGGATAGCTTACCGCTCTGGGCCTGGGTATGCTTTGTTCTCTTCGTGGATGTTGCTCACGTCTACTCTTCTCTGTTCCGCACATATTTTGATGCAAATGCGTTCCGAAAGAACCGTATGCTTCTATTGACTATTCCTTCTGTCTGTTGGACTGTCGGATGTTTGCTCTATTCCATTGATGCCATGCTTTTCTGGCGCACCTTGGCTTATGTGGCGGTCTTTCATTTTATCCGTCAGCAATATGGATTCATGGCTCTATACTCGCGCACCGAACCTGCGGACTATCACCGTCTGCGATGGCTTGATGCTTCAGTCATTTACGCTGCCACTCTTTATCCGATCCTCTACTGGCACACGCATCTTCCCCGGAATTTCAACTGGTTCGTTTCGGGGGATTTCGTCGAATCGATGCCCGCCTGTGTCGCAGATTCAGCTCTCGTTATTTACGGCCTGGTTATGGTCACGTATCTGGTTAAAGAGCTGGTCTTCCTCAGGACGACCGGTTTTTTCAACCTGCCCAAAAACTTGATTGTTTGGGGAACGGCGTTGAGTTGGTGGGTGGGAATTGTCGCATTCAATTCGGATATGGCTTTCACCATGACCAATGTCGTTACTCATGGAATTCCCTATATGGCGCTGATTTGGCTCTATCATAGAAAAAAGCGACCGTCCGGCGACGGATCGTTCACCGTCCGTGGTGGCGGGATGGATTTATTGAGAACTTTGACGCTTTCGTATTTACCCGCGTTTCTGATCTTCCTTGGCATTCTCGCCTACCTCGAGGAAGGTCTATGGGATGGATTTGTCTGGCGAGAACACCTGGCATTTTTCGCACCGTTTTCTCATTTGCCTGCGATCGCTGATCCGGCACTTCTCGCCATTCTCGTTCCACTCCTTTCACTACCGCAGGCGACTCACTATGTCCTCGATGGTTTCATCTGGCGAGTGAAGGATAGAAACAGCATCTGGTCTGCATAGTTACTGACCTCATTGGTTGATCTTAGTGCTCACCTCTGCATTCACCTTGACACACCTTAGCAATCGAACTCAATTTAGGGTTCATCAAGCCGCACCGACGCACGATGTTGACTTAGTGCGCTTTTGGGACGGCACTATTGAGTTTCATCATTGCGCTCGAAATCGAAATATATTGACCTTACGCGCTTTTGGTCAGCCCACTCTTTTTAACTTCAGACGGTAAAGCTTATAAATGGTATTCCGCCATCGCATCGGGTGTGCATTCCTATGCTAGGGACAATGTGGGTGATTCTGTCAGCTATTCAATCGTGGTAGTTGAGTGAGATGGACTAAATCTATTTCTGAGCGACTGAGTCCCCTTGTCTGCCAGATATTCCAGAAGTTTGCGAAAACTGTGGAGCATCGAATGCGCAGACTGAGTATCGGATAGCGAAATTAATTTGAACAATAACTCAATCCAACAAATTGGAGAAAAAGGAGTGGTCATGAATAGAAAAGTAGTAGCAATGCTCGGAATTTGCACAATTGCAATTAGCACTTTGGGAGCTTGCACCAGCGCTGAAGACAAAAAACTTTCTCAACGCCAAGATGCTATCGAACAGCGCGCCGATGCTCAACAAGATCAGGTCGAAGAATCTGCTGATCGTGCGAAAAAACAGGTCGAAGAGGGCGCCGATCGAAGCAAGAGCCTAACCGAAGAGCAATCCGATCTGCGTAAGAAGGAAATTGAAATTAACGCCGACGCGACCAAACAAGCGATAGACGATAACGCCGAAGCGAAAAAAGACGCGCTAGAAGTTGAAAAGAAAACCAACTAGAGCGATCTACTGCTAAAGGCGGCAAAGGGAATGACGTTCGACGGTGCGGAGTGGTCTGACATCATTGAGTCAGATCCAGCACTGATTGAGCTGCCATAACTCCGCGATATTGAGCCTCCTCGAAGTTCGAGATGCCGCTCATGTCTGAATGGGCGAAGACTATGCGGTCTTCGCCCTCAAGCATTTTCTTTCTCGTCTCTCCCCAGATATATCCGACTGCTGGGCTAATCATGCCGTGCCCCCATGGCCACAAGTCGATAGAGATGATATCGTTGGTGATACCGGGGTGCATCTTCTCCAGATCGTCCAGTATCATGCGCGACCATTTCGCTGCGTCCTCCTGTAAGAGGATTTGCCGTGCCTTCGCTGGGTCATAGGAGGAAAGAGGATAGTAGTACGTAATTACTGTAGGACCCTCTTGTGTCGATATGTTCTGATGCGTAGCGACGACGTATCCGAGAGATTGGCTGTAATAGCTGACATTATCCCAGGCAAGCGAAACGCCTGGCGAGGATGGAAAGCGCCGCAATGAAATGTTCGCTACCAGCCATGGTGGATAGGTAAGTTTGCCTGCATCGACAAGATCTGCTCGCGATGCCTCCGCAAGAAGATACTTGTAAACGAAACGCGGAGCAGCAAATACGACGGAGCGGCAGCGAAACCGAGAAACATGTTTTCGTTCTACATCGAAAGAATGGACTATTACCGACTCGCCATTCTGCTCGATTCGAAAGACGGCAGATCCTGTTTTTATATACTTCTGCAACTTCGATCTCAGCGCATTGACGACGTAGCCGTTTCCTTCGGGCCAGGTAACGACGCTATTTTGTTCTGCGTTTGCTGCGCGTCCGCGTCGTCCTGCAAAATAATGGATTCCTGCCCACGCAGAGACATTATCTGTGGTGGCACCATAGTCGTCACGACAACAATAGTTGACATACCACAGCAACTGCTTGGCTCTGTATTTATTGTCTTTCAGCCATTGAGTCATCGACACTTTGTCCAGGGCGCGAAATCGATCGTCCGCTGAGCTCAGTTCCAGAGGGATGGCAAACGCCGGCTTTCCATCAGCTCCGGTGGACTGGCGAAACGTCTGCATCTGTTGGAAAAAACGGCGTATCTCCTCTCGAGCGTTGGCTTGCAGTCCTCGGTTCGGAACCAGCCCTTCTTGGAAGGCACCGTCTTTGAGTAATCGCTCTTGTGGATCGTGGCACAGGAAAAGCTCGTTATAGATCGGCATTCCTTTGTCGTCGAATCGCTCGATAACACCGAGCTCCTGGAAGATCTGGCGGACATAAACCGATTCCTCGTTGGCAAGCGGAATATAGTGCGCAGCCCAGGGATAGGCGGAGTATTTGTTCTTACCTGATTGCGAGTTCCCGCCCACTTCCTTTTCCAACTCCAAAACACAGAAGTCGGAATAACCGTTTTTCTCCAGCCACCAGGCGGCCGAAAGTCCGGCTATGCCACCGCCTATGATTACTGTTCCGACCTCAATCTCGTCTGCATCGCTGCTTCCCAGGCTGCTGTGACCATCGCGAATCATGTGTCCGACAGATCGTGACGGACCCAAGACTCTGACGAGAATCTTATCGCTCGATTTCTTCCAGTCCCATAACAGCTTGCCGGAAAACGCCGCAACTGCGCAGCCAGCCAGTCCCTTCAAGAAGGTGGAGCGACTAATCGAGACGGGCATGAATCCTACCGGATGAAAGGCGGTCGGTCGCCAGCTCAAGAATCATGGTGGCAGCTATACTTGGACGCCTGGCTGCTAAGGCGGCGAGATGCACCGCGCCACCGCTACAAAGAGTCCGCATACTCACCCCATTCAGACTCGAAGATATGCACGAGCGCCTGGTTGTTCAGCTTGTTGACGTGCGTTTCAGTTGGTTGCATGTCCTTGGGGAAGTTGAGCATCTGGTCTGTCGTATCCTTCGACAAGAAGCGAAGATTGGGTGGATAGTTATGCTTTGCTTTGAACGGTTCGAAAGAAGCAATCACATATCCCCAATCACCAAACGAGGGCACGTAAGTATGATAAGGAGTGGTGAAGAAACCGGTTGCTTCCAGTGTCTTCACCACGCACCAGAAGCTGTTCTTAGCGTAGAACGGGGAGGTACTTTGTACTACAACCAGACCGGCCGGACGCACCACTTTTTTCACCGCGCGATAAAAGGTATCGCTGTATAGCTTTCCTAGAGAGAAGTTGGAAGGATCGGGAAAGTCGATGCAGACAAAATCGAATTTTTGCCGGCATGTTCTCAACCATACAAACGCATCAGCGTTGATGATCCTTACCCGGGGATCGAGCAGAGAACCACCGTTCAAGCGGCCAAAGTGCGTTCTGTCTTTAAATAAACCGGTCAGATGCTCGTCGAGATCCACCAGTGTGATCGACTTAACCGACGGATACTTGATCAGCTCCCTCACCGCCAGTCCGTCACCCCCGCCGAGGACGAGAATGTCCTGCGGTTCCTGCAGAGAGGCCATGGAAGGATGCACAAGGGCTTCATGGTAGCGATACTCATCTCGCGTGTTGAACTGAAGATTGCCGTTGAGATAGAGTTTCAAATCTTTACCACCAGTGATGACTATGCGCTGGTACGGCGTGGAAGATGAATAGATAACGGTGTCGTTGTAGTTGGCTGTTTCCGCCAGGGTCATCAGTTTGTCAGAGTAAGCGAATCCGCATGCAAGGGCAACGAGCAAACCGAATGCGGTGGCACGCATGCTTTTAAGCCAGGGAAGCTGATCCCCGAAAAGATGCAAAGTCCAAATCGCTACAGCGATGTTGAGCAGTCCGAAGAGGAAGGAAGAGCGAATAAGCCCGAGTTGCGGTACTAACACCAGTGGAAAGAGCAGAGAGGCAAGCAGTGCTCCCACATAATCGAACGTGAACACCTGCGAGACCAGGTCTTTGAATTCCAGACGTTCCTGCAGAATGCGCATGAGCAGCGGAATCTCCAGACCCACGAGAATGCCAATCAATCCAACAAGGCTGTAGAGAACGATGCGAAAGTGATCGACGTAGGCGAACATGAGAAACAAAATGGCCGCTGATGTCCCGCCGACGACGCCCACCAACATCTCA
>CAYTDR010000217.1:9373-9965 GCA_964436185.1 uncultured Candidatus Obscuribacterales bacterium
ATAAAATGTTCACAGCTTCCATCAAATCCTTCTAACATCTCAACTTGAACAAAGGTGAGCACCAGCCGTTTGTCGATGAAGCGTGACAGATACGAGCCGATTCCCATGGAGAACAGGTACGCCCCAATGACCGTGGAGAACTGCGTAATCGAGTCACCGAGTAAATAACTAGCGACGGTGCCGGCAATGAGCTCATAGATGAGCCCGCAGGTGGCAATGACGAAGGCGGTGAAGAGGAGGGCGTAAGTCATCGGTTCGACTCGAAGGAGTTATCCATGCGAGCTGGCGGCAACTATGATGCCGATGGATAAGATTAGTCCCGCGGCAACGACAGCCAGCGGCAGGTTCTTCTCCTTTACGATTTCATCCCAGAGTTTTCCAGGTGTGAGCCAGTCGAAAAGAACGGTGGCGACGAATAGAATCGCAACTCCCATAAAGGAATACACGAGGGTTGCGACAATTTGTTTCACCGAAATAAGTTGGTCCACGATTTTCCTCCTAGTTCACTTGTGATCTGGTCCAGAGTGGGTACTGGCAAACGCGAAACCTTGTGCGTTCCACACGCTTGCACCTCGATTTACGACAAATACAA